>NZ_JCBAJO010000274.1:0-5435 GCF_059772245.1 Cupriavidus sp. R6-3 | reverse complement strand
GGTCGGGTCCATCGCCAGCGGCATCCGCATCGTCACTGTCATCGTCATCGTCGTCATCGCCATCGTCGTCGTCGTCGTCATCGCGGTCCGCGAAGGCCAGGACCGCTGCGGAAGTCACGACGCACACTGCGCAGGCCGCCGCCGACGCGACCCCCGCCATCACCGCCCCCAATGCGCTGCCCGCCGGCGACGGCCGCGACGTGCCGGTACTGTTCGCGATGGAATCGCCCCGCATCGCGCTGTTCCAGCGGCTGCTGATGCCGGACGAATGCGAGGCGCTGATCGCGCTGTCCCGCGGCCGGCTGGCGCGTTCGCCGGTGGTCAATCCCGATACCGGCGACGAGAACCTGATCGACGCGCGCACCAGCATGGGCGCGATGTTCCAGGTCGGCGAGCATCCGCTGATCGAAACGCTCGAGGCGCGCATCGCGGCGGTCACCGGCGTCCCGGTGGAACAGGGCGAAGGGCTGCAGATCCTGAACTACAAGCCCGGCGCCGAATACCAGCCGCACTACGACTTCTTCAATCCGCAGCGCCCGGGCGAGGCGCGCCAGTTGCGCGTCGGCGGACAGCGCATGGCGACGCTGGTGATCTACCTGAACGACGTTCCCGCCGGCGGTGCGACCGCCTTCCCGAAGCTGGGTTTGCGCGTCAATCCGGTCCAGGGCAATGCGGTGTTCTTCGCCTATCTCGGCGAGGACGGCGCCCTCGACGAGCGCACGTTGCACGCGGGGCTGCCGGTGGAGCAGGGCGAGAAGTGGATCGCCACCAAGTGGCTGCGGGAAGCGCCGTATCGGGCGGAAGGCTGAACGCACGCCGGCCCGGGCCGCCTGGCGCTCGATCGCGATCCGCGCCCGGGAATCCGCCCCCGGGAATCCGCCCCCGGAATCCGCCCCCGGAATCCGCCCCCGGAATCCGCCCCCGGAATCCGCCCCCGGAATTCGCCCCCGGAATTCGCCCCCGGAATTCGCCCCCGGAATTCGCCCCCCAGCTGTGCCGAACCGCAAGCAGCACTGTGCCGGTAATTGGCCGGCAATCTGTACCGGTACTGTATAGGGCCGCCACGCTAGACTGCCGCTTCCCCTGCATTCCAAGGAGTTGCCATGGCACTGTCGGAACTGGCGGCAGGCTCTGCCGTGTTTGCCGCCTTCGGCGGCTTCGTGCTGGTGTCGTCGATCACCCCGGGACCGAACAACACGATGGTGCTCGCATCCGGCGTCAATTTCGGTTTCGTCCGCACCATTCCGCATCTGCTCGGCATCAGCAGCGGCTTCGCGCTGATGATCGCGCTGATCGGCCTCGGGCTGGGCTCGCTGTTTACCGCACTGCCGTGGACCTGGCCGCTGCTGCGCGTGGCGGCCACCGTGTACCTGGTCTATCTCGCGTACAAGCTGGCCACCGCCGGCGGCGTGCAGGACCGCCAGGTGGCCAGGCCGATGAGCTTCCTGCAGGCGGCCGCGTTCCAGTGGGTCAATCCGAAGGCTTGGGTGATGGCGGTGGGGGCGTGCAGCGCCTATGTGCTGCACCCCAATCTGTGGCTCAACGTGCTGCTGCTGGCCGGCCTGTCGGCGATCATCAATCTGCCGAGCGTGGCGGTGTGGGCGGTGTTCGGCGCCTCGCTGCGCCGCTGGCTGGCACGGCCGCGTGTGCTGCGCGTGTTCAACGTGACGATGGCGGTCCTGTTGCTCGGCTCGCTGTGGCCGATCCTGGCGGCCGGACACTGAGGGGCGTCCGGCGGGTTTGGGCTGCGGCTCTGGCCGTGGGTGCGGTGGAGGTGCTGGAGTCCGAGCCGGAGCCGGAACCGCGGCCGGAGTCGCCTCCCGCGCCGGGACCGCCTCCGGAGCCGGTGCAGGCTCAGCCCTTCAGCGCCCGGATCGTGCCGAGGTTGCGCCAGTAGCCCTTGGCGTCCATGCCGCAGCCGAACACATAGCGGTCCGGCACCGTGAAGCCGCAGAAGTCCGGATGCATCGGCTTGGCCTTGGCCAGCGTCTTCTCGCACAGCACCGCGGCGTAGAACTCGCGCGCGCCCATGTCCATGATGCGCTGGCGGATCGCCGCCATGGTCTCGCCCTCGTCGAGGATGTCGTCGAGCACCAGCACGGTCCGGTCCTTGACCGACTCGCGCGGGGCCACGCGCCACTGCATCTCGCCGCCGACCGTCTTGTTGTTGTAGCGGGACAGGTGGATGTAGTCGAACTCCAGCGGGAATTCGAGCTTGGGCAGCAGCATGCCGGTGAAGACCACGGCGCCGCCCATCACCGACAGCACCAGCGGGAAGCGGTCTCCCATCTTGTCGGTGATCTCGCGCGCCATGCGGTCCAGCGATTGCTGCACGGCCTGGGCGCTGACGATTTCCTCGGAGTTGGCCCACAGTTCGCGGGCCTGTTCGGCAGTCATCATGATGTTCGGTCCTGGTCTGGCGGTGTTCTTTGCGGCGGCAGCCGGCCAGGGAGCCAGCGTGCCGCGGTCGGTATTGCGATTGGTGGGTCCGATTGCTGGTGCGATTGCTGGTCCGATTGCTGGTGCGATCGATGGCGCGGTCGGTGGCGCGGTCGGTGGCGCCATCGGGCTTCGCTCGGCGGATCAGCGGTTGAACAGGCCCTTCATGCCGCCCTTCATCGCGCCCATCGAGCGCATCATCTTGGCCATGCCGCCGCCCTTGAGCTTCTTCATCATGCTCTGCATCTGGTCGAACTGGTTCAGCAGCCGGTTCACTTCCTGCACCGGCACGCCCGCGCCCGCGGCGATGCGGCGCTTGCGGCTGGCCTTGATCAGCTCGGGCTTGGCGCGCTCGGCCGGTGTCATGCTGTTGATGATGCCTTCCATGCGGCGCACCTGCTTCTCAGCCTGATCCATATTGGCGCCCTGGGCCTGCTGGGCGAACTGCGCCGGCAGCTTGTCGACGAGGCTGCCCAGTCCGCCCATCTTCTTCATCTGGCCGATCTGCGCCTTGAAGTCCTCGAGGTCGAAGCCGCCGGTCTTCTTGATCTTCTTGGCCAGCTTCTCGGCCGCTTCCATGTCGACGCCGCGCTGCGCCTCCTCGACCAGCGCGAGGATGTCGCCCATGCCCAGAATGCGCTGGGCCATGCGGTCGGGGTAGAAGGGTTCGAGGCCGTCAAGCTTCTCGCCGACGCCGACGAACTTGATCGGGCGGCCGGTCACGTGCCGCACCGACAGGGCCGCGCCGCCGCGCGCATCGCCGTCGAGCTTGGTCAGCACCACGCCGGTCAGCGGCAACGTGTCGTTGAAGGCCTTGGCGGTGTTGACCGCGTCCTGGCCGAGCATCGCGTCGACCACGAACAGCGTTTCGGCCGGCTTGAGCGCGGCGTGCAGCGCGGCGATCTCCTGCATCATCGCCTCGTCGATGCCGAGCCGGCCGGCCGTGTCGACGATCAGCACGTCGTGATAGTGCTTGCGGGCCCAGTCGACCGCCGCGCGGGCGATGTCGACCGGCTTCTGGTCCGGCTGCGAGGGGAAGAAGTCGGCGCCGACCTGTTCGGACACGGTCTTGAGCTGGGCGATCGCGGCGGGCCGGTAGACGTCGCACGAGACCGTCAGCACTTTCTTCTTCTTGTTTTCCTTGAGCCATTTGGCCAGCTTGCCCACCGTGGTGGTCTTGCCCGCGCCCTGCAGGCCGGCCATCAGGATGATTGCCGGCGGCTGCACCGCCAGGTTCAGCTCGGCCGCCTTGCCGGGCGCGCCGTCGGCCGAGACGGCTTCCTCGCCGCCGATCACCGCGGTCAGTTCGCGCTGCACCACGCCGACCAGGGCCTGGCCCGGCGTGAGGCTGCCGACCACTTCCTCGCCCAGCGCCTTTTCCTTGACGCGGGCAACGAACTCGCGGACCACCGGCAGCGCGACGTCGGCCTCGAGCATGGCCAGGCGAACCTCCCGCAACATCTCGGCGGTATTGGCTTCGGTCAGGCGTGCCTCGCCGCGCATGGTCTTGACGACCCGCGCCAGGCGTTGAGTGAGATTGTCCAGCATGGCAGAAATCCGGAGAGGGGCTTTGTAGGGTTGCGGCGCGCCGCCGCGCTTATCGGCCAGTCATCGATCGGTTGTTGGCCGACCATCGGCCGGCTGTCGACCGACTGGTAACCGAGCGTCGACCGGCCATCGACCGACCGGTGACCGGGCTTCGACTGCATCGTCGACCGCGCGGGTCCGGACCGTGGCGTGGCACCGGCGGCGGGCGATGGCACCGGGCGTCCATCGCGGCGTCGCCCGTCCGGCCTTGCCGCCGCGGCCACTGCCGTCGGTCACCACGGCAGGCGCTAGGGTAAACTGCGCGAATGGCGATTGTACTGTATGCCCTGACGGCACTCCTCTATTGCGCGCTGGCCTATCACGGCTGGGCGACGCGCCACGCCGGGCTGGCCGCCAGCACGGCGGGCGGTCCGGCGGGCGGACCCGGCATCGGGGGCCAGCCGGGTTCGATGGTGCTGATGCCGGGTCCCGCGCCGGGCGGCAGTGCGGAGGGGCAGCCCGCCTGGTGGCACGTGCTGATGGTGGCGGTGCTCGCCAGCCACGGCATGCTGCTGCATGAGACCATCTTTCCGGCCGATCGCATGGTGTTCGGCTTCGCCTTCGCGCTGTCGGCGATGCTGTGGCTCGGCGTCGGCATCTACTGGATCGAGAGCTTCTTCTTCTCGCTGGCGGGCCTGGGGCTGGTCGTGATCCCGGTGGCGATGCTGGCCAGCCTGATGCCGCTCGCCTTCCCCGGCGCGCAGATCCTGGGCTATGCCGCGCGGCCGCTGTTCAAGCTGCATTTCATCATCGCCAACGTCGCCTACGGGCTGTTCACGCTGGCGGCCTTCCATGCCTTCCTGATGCTGCTGGTCGAGCGCCGGCTGCATGGCTTCAACCGCGGCCACGGCGTGCACGTGCCCGGCGGCGCGATGGCCGCCGGCGCGCCGCAGCAGGTCGGCTGGCTCGGCCGCTGGCTCGATCTGCTGCCGCCGCTGCTGACGCTCGAGAAGCTGCTGTTCCGCCTGATCGCGGCGGGCTTCGTGCTGCTGACCCTGACCATCGCGTCCGGGCTGCTGTTCTCCGAGGAGCTGTTCGGCCGGGTTTTCCGCTTCGACCACAAGACCGTGTTCGCGGTGGTCTCGTGGGTGATGTTCGCCGGCATCCTGGCCGGCCGGCGGTTCTACGGCTGGCGCGGCCGCGTGGCGCTGCGCTGGGTCATCGCCTCGTTCTGCATCCTGCTGCTGGCCTATGTCGGCAGCCGCTTCGTGATCGAAGTGATTCTGCATCGCCTCTGAAGCAAGGCATCGTCGATGGCACGTCTGTTCCTGTTGCTGGCGATCCTGCTGGCCATTTTCTGGTGGCTCGGCAGCCGCGTGCGCGCGCGCCGGGCCGAACCCCCGCCGGCCGATGCCGGCGTGCCGCGGCAGGGCGCCGACGATCGCGCGCAGGAGCCGATGGTGCCGTGC
>NZ_JCBAJO010000273.1:0-5451 GCF_059772245.1 Cupriavidus sp. R6-3 | reverse complement strand
GCAGGCCGCGGATGCGCATCGGCATCGCGACGTTGTCCAGCGCGGTGAACTCCGGCAGCAGATGGTGGAACTGGTAGACGAAGCCGAGCGAGCGGTTGCGCACCAGGTTGCGCTCGGTCTCGCGCAGGTCGGTGAAGGGCTTGCCGAGCAGCGCGACGCTGCCCGAATCGGGATTGTCGAGCCCGCCCAGCACATGCAGCAGCGTGCTTTTGCCCGAGCCGGAGGCGCCGACGATCGCGACCTTCTCGCCGGCATCGATGCGCAGATCGACGCCGCGCAGCACCTCGACGTCGAGCCCGCCCTGGCGGAAACGCTTGCACAGCCCCTGCGCGGTCAGGATCGGTTGCGCGGCGGCGGTAGCGCCCGCCGGCGTGGCCTCGGGCGCGGCGGTGCGGTTCAGCATGGCCTCATTCATAGCGCAGCGCCTCCGCGGGGTTCACGCGGGCGGCACGCCAGCTGGGATAGAGCGTGGCCAGGATGGCCAGCACGAAGGAAATGGTGCCGATGGTGGCGATGTCGTTCACGCGCGGGTCCGAGGGCAATTCGCTGATGAAGTAGATGTCGCGGGGCAGGAACTGGACCTGCAGGATCCGCTCGATGAAGGGCACGATCACGTCGATATTGGTCGCGATCAGCGTGCCGCCGAGCACGCCGAGCACGGTGCCGATAAAGCCGATGGCCACGCCCTGCACGATGAAGATGCGCATGATCGAGCCGGGCTGCGCGCCCATGGTGCGCAGGATCGCGATATCGGCCTGCTTGTCGGTCACTGTCATCACCAGCGTCGACACCAGGTTGAAGGCCGCCACCGCGATGATCAGCGTCAGGATGATGAACATCATCCGTTTCTCGGTCTGCACCGCGGCGAACCAGTTGCGGTTCTGCTTGGACCAGTCGCGCAGATAGAGCTCGCCGGACAGCGTGCCGGCGAGCGCGTCGGCGACCTGCGGGGCGCGCTGCATGTCGGACAGCTTCAGCCGCAGGCCGTTGGGACCGTCGAGCCGGAACAGCGTCTGCGCGTCCTGGATGTCGATCAGCGCCAGCGCGCTGTCGAACTCGTAATGGCCCGACGAGAACACGCCGACCACGGTGAACTGCTTGAGCCGTGGCAGCACGCCCGCCGGCGTGATGGTGCCCTGCGGCGCCACCAGCGTGACCTTGTCGCCCACGCGCACACCCATCGCCGCGGCCAGCTCGCCGCCGAGCACGATGCCGAAGCCGCCGGGCTGCAGCTCGGTCAGGCTGCCGGCCTTGAACTGCTTGCCGATGTCCGAGACCTTGGGCTCCTCGGCCGGATCGACGCCGCGCAGCAGTACGCCGCGCACGGTGTCGTCGCGCGTCAGCATCGCCTGCGCGGCGACATAGGGCGCGGCGCCGACTACCTCCTTGTTGCGCATCGCCTCGGCGGCGGTGCGGCGCCAGTCGGGCAGCGTGGATGGGCCGATCACCTCGATATGCGCCAGCACCGACAGCATGCGGTCGCGTACCTCCTTCTGGAAGCCGTTCATCACCGACAGCACGACGATCAGCGCGGCCACGCCGAGGGCGATGCCGAGCATCGAGATCATCGAGATGAAGGAGATGAAGGTATTGCGGCTGGCGCGTTTGCTGGCGCGGGTATAGCGCCAGCCGATCTGCCACTCGTAGGGAAAGTTCAAGACGGTTCCTGTGTTCGTTGCCAACGCGCGATGGCGCCCGTGAGGCCGGATCGATGGCCCGGCCGGGCCGCAATCGCGCCCCCGGGCGCGTGCTGATCGGGCGTAAATCCGGCGCAAGTCCGGCGCCAGTTCGGCGCAAATCCGGCGCGAATTCATCCGAATCGGGTGAATCGGGACGCGCCGGCCACCCGCGAGTTTACAATCTCGCCAACCATGACGACGCACCTGACCCTGATTGTGCCCTTTTCGGTCCCGCCCGGCGCGGATACCGAGGGCCTGGACGAACCGAACGGCGCCGGCGGCGGCATTGCCGGCGCCCTGCTGCGCCAGTTGGAGTTGCCGGCGCTGGGAAAGTTGCTGACGCGCGCCGGCACGACTGCGCGCGAGCGCCACGGCGCAGGCTACGATCCGATCGCGCTGCGCTCGCTCGCCCATGAGCGCTGGCTGGCCGCGCGCGCCGGCCTGGACACCGCGCGCGTGCCCACCGCGCCCTACATGCGGCTGGCCGACCATGGCGGCGCCGACGCCGCTCACGACCTGCGGTCCGGCACCGACCCGCAGTCCTGGGTCTGCCTGCAACCGGTCCACATCCATGCCGCGCGCGATCACCTGGTGCTGATGGACCCGGCGCTGCTGACGCTGGACGCCGCCGAATCGGCCGCGCTGCGCGAGGCCATCGCGCCGCTGTTGAGCGATTCGGGCATCGCGCTGGATGCGCCGCACCCCGGCCGCTGGTATCTGCCCGAAGCCGTGTTCGGCCCGCTGGACGCGACCCCGCCGCTGCGCGCGGCCGGCCGCAATATCGACGTCTGGATGCAGTCCGGCCCGCGCGAGCGCGACTGGCGCCGGCTGCAGAACGAGATCCAGATGACCTGGTTCGACCATCCGGTCAACCAGGCGCGCGAGGCCCGCGGCGCGCTGCCCGTCAACTCGGTCTGGCTGCATGGCGGCGGCGCGCTGCGGCCGGTGCCGCGGCTGGCCGATACGGTGCTGGCCGACGATCCGCTGCTGCGTGGGCTCGCGCTGGCCGGCGGCGCGGAATGCCTGCCCTTGCCGCCTTCGCTGGCATCGCTCGAATCGCTCGCATCGCTTAAGGCCGAGGGCAGCGCCATGGCGCTGCTCGATGCCTGCGCCTCGGCCTATCTCGCCGAGGACTGGGGCAGCTGGATCGAACGGCTGCATGCGCTCGAGGCCGACTGGTTCGCGCCGGCGCTGGCCGCGCTCGAGTCGGGCCGGCTGCAGGCGCTGACGCTGGTGCTCGGCGGCGACGACCATCACGCCGAATTCACCGTGCGCCGCGGCGACCTGCGCAAGTTCTGGCGCGGCCTGGGCATGCGCGGCGACTGGCGCGCGCTGCTGTCCGATCTCGCGCTGGCCGCATGAGGGCGACCATGCCAACGCCGCTTCGTCCGCCTCATCCACTTGCCGCGCCGCGCCCGCTTCGTCTGTCGCACCCGCTTCGTCTGTCGCACCCGCTTGGTCTGTCGCACCCGCTTGGTCTGTCGCATCCGCTTCGTCTGCCGCGTCCGCTTCCCCTGCTGCGGCCGCTGCGTCTGCTTCGTCCGCTGCGGCTGCTTCGCCCGCTTTGCCGCCGCCCCGGCCCCTGCTCCGCTATCGTTCCGACCCCATGACCCGCATCGCGATCCGCCCCCACCAGCCCGACCACGCCAGCGCCCTCGCGGCGCTGGGCCTGCATCCGACGCTGGCGCGCATCCTGTCGGCGCGCGGCGTCACCCATGCGCGCGAGCTGGCCACCGACCTGCCCGAGCTGATGGCCCCGCAGGCGATGAAGGGCATCGACCGCGCCGCGGTCTATCTCGCCGATGCGATCGCCGCGCGCCGCCGGCTGCTGATCGTCGCCGACTACGACTGCGACGGCGCCACCGCCTGCGCGGTGGGCGTGCGCGGCCTGCGCATGCTGGGTGCCCAGGTCGACTACATCGTGCCGAACCGTTTCGAATACGGCTACGGCCTGACGCCGGAGATCGTCGCGTTGGCGGCGCAGCGCAACCCGGACGTGATCGTCACCGTCGACAACGGCATCGCGAGCGTCGATGGCGTGGCCGCGGCCAATGCGCGCGGCATCGACGTGGTGGTCACCGACCACCATCTCCCTGGCGACCAGCTGCCCGACGCGGCGGTGATCGTCAATCCGAACCAGCCGGGCTGCGGCTTTCCCAGCAAGAACCTGGCGGGCGTCGGCGTGATGTTCTACGTGCTGCTGGCGCTGCGCGCGGAATTGCGCCAGCGCGGCGTGTTCACGCCGGCCAATCAGCCGCGGCTTGACACGCTGCTCGACCTCGTTGCCCTCGGCACCGTGGCGGACGTGGTCAAGCTCGACACCAACAACCGCATCCTGGTCGCGCAGGGGCTCAAGCGCATGCGCGCCGGCCGCATGCATGCGGGCGTCGCCGCGCTGTTCCGCGCGGCCGGACGCGAGGCCAGCCGCGCCACCACCTTCGACCTGGGCTTCGGCCTGGGACCGCGGCTGAACGCCGCCGGACGGCTCGCCGACATGTCGCTCGGCATCGAATGCCTGCTCAGCGACGACGCCGAGCGCGCGTGGGAGATCGCGCAGCAGCTCGACGCGATGAACCGCGAGCGGCGCGATATCGAGGCCGGCATGCAGCAGGAGGCGCTGCAGATCCTCGAGCGTCCGCTCGACGGGCTCGACCCGTCGTCGCGCTTTACCGTCAGCGTGTTCAACGACACCTGGCACCAGGGCGTGATCGGCATCGTCGCGTCGCGGCTCAAGGAGAAGTTCCATCGCCCGACCATCACCTTCGCGCCGGGCGACGAGGCCACCATCAAGGGCTCGGGCCGCTCGATTCCGGGCTTTCATCTGCGCGACGCGCTCGATCTGGTGTCCAAGCGCCATCCCGGCCTGCTGGTCAAGTTCGGCGGCCATGCGATGGCGGCCGGCCTGACGCTGCGCGCTGGCGATTTCGAGCGCTTCATGGATGCGTTCGAGGGCATCGGCCGCGAATGGCTGACCGACGACCATCTCGCCCGCGTGATCGAGACCGACGGCGAGATCGAGGACCACTGCTTCGATCCGGCCTTCGTGTCGCTGCTGGAGCAGCAGGTATGGGGCCAGGGCTTTCCGCCGCCGACCTTCTGCGGGGAATTCGACGTGCTGCGCCAGACCGTGCTCAAGGGCAAGCACCTGAAGCTGCAGCTCGGACGCGGCAAGCGCCAGTTCGACGCGATCTGGTTCAACCACGCCGACACGCTGGGTGCCAGCGCGATGGTGGCCTACCGGCTCGACAACAACACGTTCAACGGCGTCACGCGCGTGCAGATGGTGATCGAGCACGCGCAGTAGGGACAGGCTCTGCCAGCCGATAGTTCGACCCGTGAAAGCAGGGGCCAAGCGGCTGCCGAAGGACGCTGCGTCCCGCATGCGCGGAGACGACGCCGATGCGAAGGCAGGACCCGGCCTTACCCCCGCGCCGGCAGCATGCTGGCCGGATCGACCGGCTTGCCGTTGCCGCGCACCTCGAAGTGCAGTTCGCTGGCCGCGGCGCCCATGCGGCCCACCACCTGGCCCGCGTCGACGTGGGCGCCTTCCTTGACCATCGGCTGATCGAGATTTCCGTAGACCGTCAGCCAGTCGTCGTTGTGCTTGACGATCACCAGCGTGCCGTAGCCGCGCAGCGCGCCGACGTGGATCGCCCAGCCGGCCGCGGCGGCACGTACGGTGCCATTGGCCGGCACCGCGATGCGCAGGCCTTTGCTGGACGGTGGCGAATAGCCGTGCGTGACCGTGCCGTCGGCCGGCCATTGCAGCGCG
>NZ_JCBAJO010000272.1:2500-5472 GCF_059772245.1 Cupriavidus sp. R6-3 | reverse complement strand
ATGGAGAGCCTGGCGATGACCTACTTTCACACGGGTAGTCCGCACTATCATCGGCGCGAAGTCGTTTCACGGTCCTGTTCGGGATGGGAAGGGGTGGTTCCGACTTGCTATGGTCACCAGGCATAAAGGGTTGCCGGACTGGCTTGAGGCCAATCTGGCGTATTGGGATGTAGCGTCGGGTTGTGCTGTATGGCACGTATGCGGCAACACCAGCGGATTGAAACGCACTGGTTATAGGATCAAGCCTTACGGGCAATTAGTACTGGTTAGCTTAACGCATTACTGCGCTTCCACACCCAGCCTATCAACGTCCTGGTCTTGAACGACCCTTCAAGGAGCTCGAGGCTCCAGGGAATCCTCATCTTCAGGCGAGTTTCCCGCTTAGATGCTTTCAGCGGTTATCTCTTCCGTACATAGCTACCCTGCGATGCCTCTGGCGAGACAACAGGTACACCAGCGGTACGTCCACTCCGGTCCTCTCGTACTAGGAGCAGCCCCCGTCAAGATTCCAACGCCCACGGCAGATAGGGACCAAACTGTCTCACGACGTTTTAAACCCAGCTCACGTACCTCTTTAAATGGCGAACAGCCATACCCTTGGGACCGGCTACAGCCCCAGGATGAGATGAGCCGACATCGAGGTGCCAAACACCGCCGTCGATATGAACTCTTGGGCGGTATCAGCCTGTTATCCCCAGAGTACCTTTTATCCGTTGAGCGATGGCCCTTCCATTCAGAACCACCGGATCACTATGTCCTGCTTTCGCACCTGCTCGACTTGTCGGTCTCGCAGTTAAGCACGCTTTTGCCATTGCACTTTAGGTACGATGTCCGACCGTACCAAGCGTACCTTCGAACTCCTCCGTTACACTTTGGGAGGAGACCGCCCCAGTCAAACTGCCTACCATGCACTGTCCCCGACCCGGATTCACGGGCCTAGGTTAGAACCTCAAACAAACCAGGGTGGTATTTCAAGGACGGCTCCACGAGAACTGGCGTCCTCGCTTCAAAGCCTCCCACCTATCCTACACAGATCGGTTCAAAGTCCAATGCAAAGCTGCAGTAAAGGTTCATGGGGTCTTTCCGTCTAGCCGCGGGGAGATTGCATCATCACAAACACTTCAACTTCGCTGAGTCTCGGGAGGAGACAGTGTGGCCATCGTTACGCCATTCGTGCAGGTCGGAACTTACCCGACAAGGAATTTCGCTACCTTAGGACCGTTATAGTTACGGCCGCCGTTTACCGGGACTTCAATCAAGAGCTTGCACCCCATCATTTAATCTTCCGGCACCGGGCAGGCGTCACACCCTATACGTCCACTTTCGTGTTTGCAGAGTGCTGTGTTTTTATTAAACAGTCGCAGCCACCATTTTATTGCAACCCCGTCACCCTTCTGGCGCAGGCCAGTCAAGCTACCAGGGCGTACCTTATCCCGAAGTTACGGTACCAATTTGCCGAGTTCCTTCTCCCGAGTTCTCTCAAGCGCCTTAGAATACTCATCTCGCCCACCTGTGTCGGTTTGCGGTACGGTCTCGTATGACTGAAGCTTAGAGGCTTTTCTTGGGACCCCTTCCGATTGCTTCGCAGCACTAGGCCGCTCGCCCCACATCCTTGAATCCTGCGCCCGGATTTGCCAAAGCGCCTTCTCCAATGCAGGGACCGGGACTTCCAACACCCGGACAACCTTCCGCGATCCGTCCCCCCATCGCATCATACGACGGTGCAGGAATATTAACCTGCTTCCCATCAGCTACGCATCTCTGCCTCGCCTTAGGGGCCGACTCACCCTACGCCGATGAACGTTGCGTAGGAAACCTTGGGCTTACGGCGAGGGGGCCTTTCACCCCCTTTATCGCTACTCATGTCAGCATTCGCACTTCCGATACCTCCAGCATCCTTTACAAGACACCTTCACAGGCTTACGGAACGCTCTCCTACCGCGCACACAAGGTGCGCCCGCAGCTTCGGTGACTGGCTTAGCCCCGTTACATCTTCCGCGCAGGACGACTCGATCAGTGAGCTATTACGCTTTCTTTAAAGGGTGGCTGCTTCTAAGCCAACCTCCTGACTGTTTTAGCCTTCCCACTTCGTTTCCCACTTAGCCAATCTTGGGGACCTTAGCTGGCGGTCTGGGTTGTTTCCCTCTTGACACCGGACGTTAGCACCCGATGTCTGTCTCCCGTGATTGCACTCTTCGGTATTCGGAGTTTGCTATGGCGGGGTAATCAGCAATAGACCCCCCAACCATGACAGTGCTCTACCCCCGAAGGTGAGACACGAGGCACTACCTAAATAGTTTTCGGAGAGAACCAGCTATTTCCAGACTTGTTTAGCCTTTCACCCCTATCCACAGCTCATCCCCTAACTTTTCAACGTTAGTGGGTTCGGTCCTCCAGTACGTGTTACCGCACCTTCAACCTGGCCATGGATAGATCGTCTGGTTTCGGGTCTACACCCAGCGACTCAATCGCCCTATTCGGACTCGCTTTCGCTACGCCTTCCCTAACCGGTTAAGCTTGCCACTGAATGTAAGTCGCTGACCCATTATACAAAAGGTACGCCGTCACCCGTTTCCAGGCTCCGACTGTTTGTATGCATGCGGTTTCAGGATCTATTTCACTCCCCTCCCGGGGTTCTTTTCGCCTTTCCCTCACGGTACTGGTTCACTATCGGTCGATCACGAGTATTTAGCCTTGGAGGATGGTCCCCCCATCTTCAGACAGGATTTCACGTGTCCCGCCCTACTTGTCGTACCCCTAGTTCCACAACGCGGTTTTCGCATACAGGGCTATCACCTGCTATGGCCGGGCTTTCCATCCCGTTTTGCTAACCACACTGCTAAAAAGTACAAGGCTCATCCCATTTCGTTCGCCACTACTTTGGGAATCTCGGTTGATTTCTGTTCCTGCAGCTACTTAGATGTTTCAGTTCGCCGCGTTCGCTTCCCACACCTATGGATTCAGTGTGGGAT
>NZ_JCBAJO010000271.1:0-5489 GCF_059772245.1 Cupriavidus sp. R6-3 | reverse complement strand
CTGGCCGGTCCGGTGTTTGCCGCCGCGGTGGTGCTCGATCCGGCCCGGCCGATCGAGGGCCTGGCCGACTCCAAGATCCTGACCGCGGCCCGGCGCGAGGCGCTGTTCGACGAGATCCGCTCGCGCGCGATGGCCTGGCATATCGCCTTTGCCACGGTCGAGGAGATCGACACGCTGAACATCCTGCACGCGACGATGCTGGCGATGCAACGCGCGGTCCACGGCCTGGCCGCCTGCGGCATCTCGCCGGACCTGGTGCAGGTCGACGGCAACCGCTGCCCGCACGTGCCGTATCCGGTCGAGGCGGTCATCAAGGGCGATGCCACCGTGCAGGCGATCTCGGCGGCATCGATCCTCGCCAAGGTCGCCCGCGATCGCGAACTGGTCGCGCTGCACGCGCAATATCCCGAATACGGCTTCGACAGCCACGTCGGCTACGGCACGCCGCAGCATCTGCTGGCGCTGGCGCGCTTCGGCGCCACGCCGCATCACCGCCGCTCGTTCGCGCCCGTGCGCGAGGCCCTGCTGCGCGGGCCGTTGGGCGCCGACGCCATGCTGCCGGTCGGCGAGCTGGACGGGGCGGCCGCGGGACTGCGGCCTTCGCCGGACGAACTGGCCGAGACCATCGATGCCTTCGACGCGCTCGATGCGATGGAAGCGATCGACGACGCCATCGGCGCGGCCGTCAGCCCCGGGCCGGCGCTGTCCTGAGCCGCTGCGGCATAACTTGGCGGCATAACCCTGCGGCATAACGCAGAACCACGTGGATTAACGTGAAGCACGTCAGCTCGCGCGACAACGCGCTGTTCAAGCATCTGAAGGCCCTGACCGGCTCGACCCATCAGCGGCGCAAGGCCGGCCAGTCGGTACTGGACGGCGTGCATCTGGCCGACGCCTATCTGGCTGCGCTCGGCCAGCCGGTCAGCTGCGTGGTGTCCGAGCGCCATCTCGATCATCCCGAGGTCGCCGCGCTGCTGGCCCGCATCGACGAGCAGCGCGTCGTGGTGCTGGCGGACGCGCTGTTCGCGCAGATCACCGGCGTGGTCAACGGCATTGACCTGATGCTGGTGATCGATACCCCGGCGGGCCATCTGCCCGCGCGCATCGACACCGACTGCATCGTGCTGGACGGCGTGCAGGATGCCGGCAACGTCGGCTCGATCCTGCGCAGCGCCGCGGCGGCCGGCATCCAGCATGCGTTCCTCGGTACCGGCTGCGCCTTCGCGTGGTCGACGAAGACGCTGCGCGCGGCGATGGGCGCCAACTTCCACCTGAATATCGTCGAGCACTGCACGGTCGAGATGCTGGCGCCGCGGCTCGCGGTGCCGCTGCTGGCGACCTCGTCGCACGCGGATGCGGCGCTGTTCGATACGGACCTGCGCGGGCCGGTCGGCTGGGTGGTCGGCAACGAAGGGGCGGGGGTCAGCGCGCAATGGATGGCGCTGGTGCAGCGCACGGTCGGGATTCCGCAGCCCGGCGGGCTCGAATCGCTGAACGTCGCCGCGGCTACCGCGGTGTGCCTGTTCGAGGCGGTGCGGCAGCGGCGGGGCTAGGGCGCCTCGTCGGCGTCGAGACTCGGCTGCTCCCCTCTACCGCAGGGGCGGGAGAGGGAGGCAACCCAATGGCCGATCAATAATTGTCCCGATCGACCTTGATCTCCTGCAGGATCGTGGTGGCGATTTCCTCGATCGACTTGTGCGTCGACGACAGCCATTTGATCCCCTCGCGGCGCATCATGATCTCGGCTTCGTTGACCTCATAGCGGCAATTTTCCAGCGAGGCGTATTTGCTGCCGGGACGGCGCTCATTGCGGATTTCCGACAGCCGCTGCGGGTCGATCGACAGGCCGAAGATTTTCGGCTTGAAATCGTACAGCGCGGACGGCAGCTTGCCGCGTTCGAAATCGTCGGGGATCAGCGGGTAATTGGCCGCCTTCAGGCCATATTGCATCGCCAGATACAGGCTGGTCGGGGTCTTGCCGCTGCGCGAGACGCCCACCAGGATCACGTCGGCCTCGGCCAGATTCTTGTGCGACTGGCCGTCGTCGTGGGCCAGCGAGAAATTGATGGCCTCGATCCGGTTCTTGTACGCCTCGGTATCGGCATTCTGGTGAAAGCGCCCGATCGCATGGGTCGATTTCAGGCCCAATTCCTTTTCGAGCGGCTCGATAAAGGTCTGGAACATGTCCAGAATCATGCCCTTGGCGCGGCGCAGCGCCTTGTTCGACTCGGCATTGACCAGCGTGGTGAAGACGATCGGCGGAACGCCTTCGGCATGGAAGGCCTCGTTGATCTTGCCGACCGCCATATGCGCCTTTTCCGGCGTATCGATAAAGGGCATTCGCACCTTGCGAAAGCGCATCTCGAACTGGGCCAGGATCGAATGACTGAAAGTTTCGGCGGTGATCCCGGTGCCGTCCGAGACGATAAATACGGTGCGGACGGCGGGCTTGTCGGCGCGCGGCGCGGCGGGGGAATCCATGTCTGAACAATTATTTGGGGCCTGCCGCACGCGAAAGTGCGGTGCGGCACGGTAGAATAGCGGCGATCTTTTCGCTAAGCAATTGCACGGCGCGCCACGCGCGGGACGATTCGAAGCGGGATTGTCGACAAAATGGCTCGACAGCATTCCGCCGATTCCATCGACCCGATCCGCCGCGAAGGGCGCGATGACCGCAATGACCGCAATGAGCGCGATGGCCGACCGGATGTCTCGATCGATATCGAAACCACGGTCCCCCGTGCCCCGGATTGTTTAGCAAAGCGATCCGCCCGGTAGCAGAACTCCAACCACATTCCGGCGTGAGCGACAGGTTTCCTACTTTGTTTTGAGGCATTTATGACCAACCTGGCAAATGACGGCGCCTACGTGCTGCCGTTCGAGCAGTTGCGCATGGCGGATGTGGAAGTGGTGGGGGGCAAGAATTCGTCGCTCGGCGAAATGATCTCCCAGCTGGCAGGCGCCGGCGTGCGCGTGCCCGGCGGCTTCGCCACCACCGCGCTGGCCTTCCGCGACTTCCTGGCCCACAACAACCTGACCCAACGCATCTCCGATCGCCTGAAGGCGCTCGACGTCGACGACGTCAAGGCGCTGGCCGAGGCCGGTGCCGAGATCCGCAACTGGGTCGCCACCGCACCGTTCCAGCCGCGCCTGGAACAGGAAATCCGCGAGCACTACGCGCGCGTCGCGGAGCGCGAGGGCGCCGAAGCGTCGTTCGCGGTGCGCTCGTCGGCGACCGCCGAGGACCTGCCCGACGCCTCGTTCGCCGGCCAGCAGGAGTCCTACCTGAACGTCAGCGGCATCGACGACGTGCTCGACAAGATCAAGCACGTGTTTGCCTCGCTGTACAACGACCGCGCGATCTCCTACCGCGTGCACAAAGGCTTCGCCCATGACGTGGTGGCGCTGTCGGCCGGCGTGCAGCGCATGGTCCGTTCGGACCTGGCCGCGTCGGGCGTGATGTTCACCATCGACACCGAATCGGGCTTCCCCGACGTGGTCTTCATCACCTCCAGCTACGGCCTGGGCGAAACGGTGGTGCAGGGCGCGGTCAATCCGGACGAGTTCTACGTCTTCAAGCCGACGCTGCAGGCCGGCAAGTACCCGATCATCCGCCGCTCGATCGGCTCGAAGCTGATCAAGATGGAATTCACCGCGCCGGGCGAAGCCGGCCGCGTCAAGACCGTCGACGTGCCGAGCGAACTGCGCAACCGCTACTCGATCACCGACGAGGACGTCTGCGAGCTGGCGCGCTACGCGATGACCATCGAGAAGCATTACGGCCGCCCGATGGACATCGAGTGGGGCAAGGACGGCAAGGACGGCAAGATCTACATCCTGCAGGCGCGTCCCGAGACCGTGAAGAGCCAGTCGGCCGGCAAGGCCGAGCAGCGCTTCAAGCTCAAGGGCACCTCGGCGGTGCTGGCCACCGGCCGCGCCATCGGCCAGAAGATCGGCACGGGTCCGGTCCGCGTGATCAACGACCCCAGCGAGATGGAGCGCGTGCAGCCTGGCGACGTGCTGGTTGCCGACATGACCGACCCGAACTGGGAACCGGTGATGAAGCGCGCTTCGGCCATCGTGACGAACCGCGGCGGCCGCACCTGCCACGCCGCGATCATCGCGCGCGAGCTGGGTGTGCCCGCCGTGGTCGGCTGCGGCGACGCCACCGATGTGCTGAAGGACGGCACGCTGGTCACCGTCTCGTGCGCCGAGGGCGACGAGGGCCGCATCTACGATGGCCTGCTCGAGACGGAGGTCACCGAGGTGCAGCGCGGCGAGATGCCGGAGCTCGACGTCAAGATCATGATGAACGTCGGCAATCCGCAGCTGGCCTTCGACTTCGCGCAGATCCCGAACAGCGGCGTGGGCCTGGCCCGCCTCGAATTCATCATCAACAACAACATCGGCGTCCACCCGAAGGCCATCCTCGACTATCCGCAGGTCGACTCCGACCTGAAGAAGGCCGTCGAGAGCGTGGCCCGCGGCCATGCCAGCCCGCGCGCCTTCTACATCGACAAGCTGGCCGAAGGCATCGCCACCATCGGCGCCGCCTTCTATCCGAAGCCGGTGATCGTGCGCCTGTCGGACTTCAAGTCCAATGAGTACAAGAAGCTGATCGGCGGCTCGCGCTACGAGCCGGACGAGGAAAACCCGATGCTGGGCTTCCGCGGCGCCTCGCGCTATATCGCCGAGGACTTCGCCGAGGCGTTCGAGATGGAATGCAAGGCCATGAAGCGCGTGCGCGACGAAATGGGCCTGACCAACGTCGAGATCATGGTGCCGTTCGTGCGCACGCTGGGCCAGGCCGAGAAGGTCGTCGACCTGCTCGCCAAGCACGGCCTGAAGCGCGGCGAGAACGGCCTGCGCGTGATCATGATGTGCGAGGTGCCGTCCAACGCGATCCTGGCCGAGGAGTTCCTGCAGTACTTCGACGGCTTCTCGATCGGCTCGAACGACCTGACGCAGCTGACGCTGGGCCTGGACCGCGATTCGGGCATGGAGCTGCTGGCCAAGGACTTCGACGAGCGCGATCCCGCGGTGCGTTTCATGCTGTCGCGCGCGATCTCGACCGCGCTTCGGCTGAACAAGTATGTCGGCATCTGCGGCCAGGGCCCGTCCGACCATCCGGACTTCGCCGCCTGGCTGGCCAAGGAAGGCATCAAGTCGATCTCGCTGAATCCCGATTCGGTGATCGACACGTGGCGGCAGCTGGCGTCGTAATTTCGATCGACAACGCCAGTCAACGGCACCGTCAGCCGCACCCTACCTCGGTCGGGTGCGGCCATGCCCCCGCAGGCGCCACGGCGCCGCGGGGGTTTTTCGCTTTGGCAGGGCGCGCCCGCGGTCGATGCACATGGGGCCGCGCCCGGCATCAGAACAAGAACAGCAACAACGATATCGAGGGGTGAATCGCCATGGCGGACTACCACATCTGGTTCGGCCTTGCGGTCCTGCTGGTCATTGCGGAACTGGCCAGCCTGACGCTG
>NZ_JCBAJO010000270.1:0-5625 GCF_059772245.1 Cupriavidus sp. R6-3 | reverse complement strand
CCCGGCCGGCTGACGGTCCGCCCGGTGGGGCGCGGCCAGGCGACGGTCGGCGAATACAGCGTGGCCACCGACGTGCCCGATCGCGCCGCGTTCGCGCGCTGGCTCGACCAGTCGATCGCGCATGCGCGCCTGGCCGAGACCAGTTGCGCCGTGCTGCTGATCCATATTGCCGACTTCCGCGAGGTCGACGAGGTATTCGAGGTGCGCGCCGACGACATCCTGGCGCAGGACGCCAGCGTGCTGGCCCAGGCCGCGCTCGAACCGCACGACTTCCTGGCCCGGCTGGCCCGCGACGAGTTCGCGGTCGGCGTACCGGCGCTGCTGAACTCCAATCGCGCGCACGAGCTCGGCTCGCGCGTGCTGGCTTCGATCTCCGAGTTCGTCACCGCGCGCGGCCTGCAGATGCAGATCGGCGTCAATATCGGCATCGCGGTCTATCCGCGCGACGCGCAGAGCTCGGAGGCGCTGATGCAGGCCGCGCGCGTCAGCCTGTCCGAGGCGCGCGAGTCCGGCTCGAACCAGGTGCGCACCTTCAATTCCGCGGCGGGCGAGCGCGCGCGCCGCATGCGCGTGATCCGCCGCGATCTGTGGCTGGCGATCCAGGACGACGGCCTGTCGCTCGAATACCAGCCCAAGTTCGACGTCGACGCGCGCACGGTGGTGGGCGCCGAGGCGCTCTGCCGCTGGCGCCATCCGACGCTCGGCGCGGTCAATCCGGCCGAATTCATCATGGTGGCCGAGCAGTCCGGGCAGATCGACAAGCTCGACGACTGGGTCATCGCCAGTGTCTGCCGCCAGGTGCGCGAGTGGCAGGACGCCGGCCTGCCGGTGGTGCCGGTCGCCATCAACGTGTCCGGGCTGCGTTTTGCCAGCCGCGATTTCCCGCAGTACCTGCTCGAGCAGATCCACCAGCACGACATTCCGCCGTCGGCCGTCACGCTCGAGATCACCGAGACGGCGGCGATGAAGGACATCGCGCAATCGCTGGAGACGCTGGCCGAACTGCAGGCGCTCGGCATCCACGTCGCGCTGGACGACTTCGGCAGCGGCTATTCCAGCCTGGGCTATCTGAAACGGCTGCGGGTCGGCACACTGAAGATCGACCGTACGCTGATCGGCGGCCTGGAGTCGGACCCGCAGGGCCGCGCCATCGTCGGTTCGATGGTGGCGCTGGCGCACGAGCTGCGCATGCGCGTGGTGGCCGAAGGCGTCGAATCGCAGGCCCAGCTCGACATCCTGGCGCGCATGGGCTGCGACGAAGTCCAGGGTTATCTGCTGGCCCGTCCGATGGAAGCGAGCGGCTTCGCCGACCTGCTGTCCAGCCCCCGCCGCTGACCGCCAGCGCCGACAACCCTCCGCCCCGCTGAACGTCCGCGCCGACAACGCTGCGCCCCGCTGAGCCCGCGCCGACAACGCTCCGCCCCGCTGAGCGCCCGCGTCGATTGCCCGCCGCGCCGTTCAACGCTGCGCGCCAAGATCGCCCCGCCCCCGCAACACACCCGCTAAAGGAAGCACGCCCGCCCGCCGATAAGCCTGATTGGCGCACAGCGTCGCGGTATGGGACCGATTCCGGTCCGATATGGCGGCACGCGCCGCAGCGATGCGCCGGCAGGGGCCGGCGCCGACCAGCACAGAACACGGATCGCCCCACGCCGCCTGCCGGCCGATCCGCCGCCGTTTCGAGGTAGCCGCCATGCCAGCTCAACGCATTCTTGTCGTCGACGATTCGCCTTCCCTGCGTCGCATGATCGCCGCCTGCCTGCGCGCCGGCGGCTACGACGTCGCCGAGGCAGCCGACGGCGACGAGGCGCACGCGGCGGCCGAGGCCGCACCGCAGGCGCAGCCGTTCGGCATGCTGGTCACCGACCAGGTGATGCCCGGCATGGACGGCCTGACGCTGATCCGCCGGCTGCGCGCCACGCCGCGCTATGCCGCGATGCCGATCCTGATGCTGACGACCGAGGCCGACGGCCAGATCCGCGCCCAGGCCCGCGAGGCCGGCGCCAGCGGCTTCCTGCCCAAGCCCTTCGATCCCGACCAGCTGATGCAGTCGGTCGCCGCGCTGCTATCCCCCTCCGAAGAGGGGTAATGCCGGCTGCTTCCGACCCTTCAGCCGCGCATCGGAACTGCCGATAACCAGCAAGGGGCGAGGCGCGCCGTTCGCGGGCGCGGCCAGTGGCCGCGCCATCGCGGCGCCATCGCCATGCAGTTGCAGTCGCCAAAAAAGGCAGTCGGGCCGGTTGGGGTGCACTCCGCCAGCGTGCAACGACGGCCACAACCGGGGAGCGGGAGCGCAAGATGAATCTCAGCAGCAAGACCGAAGGAAGCGGCGAGGAGTTTCTCGCCTTTACGCTGGGTCGCGAGGAATACGGCGTCGACATCCTCAAGGTGCAGGAAATCCGCGGCTACGAGGCGGTCACGCAGATCGCCAACGCGCCGGCCTATCTGAAGGGCGTGATCAACCTGCGCGGCATCATCGTGCCGATCGTCGACCTGCGCATCAAATTCCAGCAGCAGAAGATCAGCTACGACCAGTACACGGTCGTCATCATCGTCGACCTGAACCATCGGACCACCGGCATCGTCGTCGACGGCGTCTCCGACGTGCTGACGCTGACCCCCGCCCAGATCAAGCCCACGCCGCAGTTCTCCGGCAACCTCGACACCGAATACATCCGCGGCCTGGGCTCCATCGAGGACCGCATGCTGATCCTGGTCGATATCGAGAAGCTGCTGGCGACCGAGGAACTGGCCGCGATCGAAGCCGCCGCGGCGGCCTGAGGCGCGCGCCCCGAACGAATTCCAGCAGCACCACGTCATGAGAAACAACCAGCCTGTCACCGCGCGCGAATACAAGCTCGCGCCGAACGATTACCTGATCTCGCGCACCGACCTGAAGGGCCGCATCACCTTCGCCAACCGCGCGTTCATCGAGGTCAGCGGCTTCACCGCCGAGGAACTGCTCGGCGCGCCGCACAACCTGGTGCGCCATCCCGACATGCCGCCCGAGGCCTTCGAGGATCTGTGGCGCACGCTGCAGGCGGGCCGCTCGTGGGTCGGGCTGGTCAAGAACCGCCGCAAGAACGGCGACTACTACTGGGTCAGCGCGACGGTGACGCCGACCCGCGTCGACGGCCAGACCGTCGGCTATACCTCGGTGCGGTCGATGGCGAGCGCCGAGCAGATCGAGGCGGCGCAGGCCGCGTATGCGCGCATCCGCTCGGGCAACGCCGGTGGCATCCGCATCCGCGAGGGCGTGGTGGTCCGCCGCGGGCCGCTGGGCTGGATCGACGGCCTGCGCCGGCTGGGTTTGCGCGGCCGCATCATGCTGTCGCAGGGCGTGGGCCTGGCATGGTTCCTCGCCGCGCTGGTCGCCTTCGAACTGCTGGCCGAACCGCAGACGCGCGCGGCACTGCGGCCGTGGCTGTGGGGCGGCTTCGTGCTGGCCGGCCTGTCGGCGATGGCCACCGGCGCGGCGCTGCTGGCCATGGTGCATCGGCCGATGCGCGAGATGCTGGACTTCGCGCTGCGCCTGGGCGCAGGCGACCTGGCCACCCGCTACGAGTTCTCCAGCAACGACGAGATCGGCGCGCTCGCCAGGGCGATGCAGACCATGCAGCGCAGCCTGCTGTCCGTCGTTCATGAAATCCAGGAAGGCATGAGCGCGATCGCCACGGCGACGCGCCAGGTGGCCGCGGGCAACAACGACCTGTCGCAGCGCACCGAGCAGCAGGCGGCCTCGCTGGAAGAGACGGCGTCGAGCATGGAAGAGCTGACCGGCACGGTGCGCCAGAACGCCGACAACGCACGCCAGGCCAGCGGGCTGGCGGCCAATGCCTCCGAGACCGCGGTCAAGGGCGGCGAGGTGGTGGGCCGCGTGGTGCAGACCATGGACGAGATCAACGGGGCCTCGAAGAAGATCGTCGACATCATCGGCGTGATCGAGGGCATCGCGTTCCAGACCAACATCCTGGCGCTGAACGCGGCGGTGGAAGCGGCGCGAGCCGGCGAGCAGGGCCGCGGCTTCGCGGTGGTGGCCGGCGAGGTGCGCAGCCTGGCGCAGCGCAGTGCCAATGCGGCCAAGGAGATCAAGGGCCTGATCGGCGATACGGTGGCGCGGGTGGACAACGGCTCGGCGCTGGTGGGCCAGGCCGGGCAGACGATGGGCGAGATCGTGCAGGCGGTCAAGCGCGTGACGGACATCATGGGCGAGATCAGCGCGGCGTCGGCCGAGCAGAGCTCGGGCATCGAGCAGGTGAACCAGGCGGTGGCGCAGATGGACGAGGTCACGCAGCAGAACGCGGCGCTGGTCGAGCAGGCCGCCGCCGCGGCCGGTTCGCTGGAAGACCAGGCCGCGCGGCTGCGCGACGCGGTGGCGGTGTTCCGCGTCAGCCTGAAGGCCGAGCCGCGTCCGATGCGTCCGCGTGCCGCTTCGGCGCAGCCGGCCGAGGCGCCGCGGCTGGCGCGCGCGTAAGCGCCCGGCCGATGCCCATCGGGCAGGCAGTCGATGCGCACGGGATGCGCAGGTGATGGGCGCTTGACAGGTATTTGATGGGTATTTGATGGGTAATTGATGGGTAATTGATGGACAGGGAGGCCGGACCCAAGAGGGCTCGGCACCAATCGAAGCACGGACAGCAGCATCGCCCGGCATTACAACGAAGCCGGTAAGCGCGGCGCCCGATCCCCGACGGTCGGCGCCGCAATCCGGCCGGACGGTCATCCAGAAGAAGAGGTAGTTCTCATGCAATGGTTCAAGCAACTGCGAGTCGCGACGAAGCTGGTCGTCGGCTTTCTGATCGTTTCCGTCATCGGCATGGCGATGGGCCTGCTGGGGGTGGTCAATATGGGCCGGATGACCGAGTGGACCAGCCGGATCTACAACAACGACCTGCAGGCGCTCAAGGCCGTGCAGGACGCCAACATCAACCTGCTGTACGCCAGCCGCGCGCAGATCGCGCTGCTGTCGGCCTCGACGATGGGCGAACGCACGACCGAGAAGACGCTGATCGAGAAGTCGTTCGGCGTGGTCGACGAGCGCATCAAGCAGGCGCGCAACTCGTTCCAGACCGAGCAGGGCCAGGCGCTGCTCAAGCAGTTCGACACGCTGCTGCCGGCATACCGTGACCGCATGGGCAAGTATGTCGAGCTGGTCTCGCGCCAGCCGCTCGATACCTCGCAGTTCGAGAGCCAGGTCTTCGAGGAAAGCACGGCCCTGCTCAAGGATGGCCATGCGATCGAAGAGCTGATGTTCAACATGGTCAAGCGCCGCGACGCCGGTGCCCGCGCCAACATGGAAGAGGCCCAGGGGGTCTACGAAAGCTCGCGCCTGTGGATGCTGGCGCTGGTGCTGGGCGGACTGGCGGTGTCGCTGCTGCTCGGCGTGTTCCTGGCCCGCGCGCTGTCGCGCCAGCTGGGCGGCGAGCCGGCCTACGCGGCCTCGATCGCGTCGCGTATCGCCGACGGCGACTTCTCGACCGAGATCAAGCTGCGCGCCGGCGACCGCGGCAGCATGCTGTACGCGATGAAGCAGATGCAGCTGCAACTGTCGGGCATGGTGCAGGAGTTCAAGACGGCGGCCGAGTCGATCGCCTCGGCCTCGCGTGAGATCGCCGCGGGCAACAG
>NZ_JCBAJO010000027.1:0-37837 GCF_059772245.1 Cupriavidus sp. R6-3 | reverse complement strand
CGAAATGGAGATGACCGAATTCCCGTCGCGAAACCAGTACAAGCTCATCAGGTGCTACACCTGCGGCGCGAGCTGCCCGGAGGCGAACTGGAACATGCGGGTGGGCAGCGAGCCAGAGGCGAAGGTCGAGCCTGTGCCCACATTCGCCGACTGGCAGGCGTTCCACGACTCGCTGCGCCAGGCTGGCGCGACCGAGCAGGAGATTGCCGAGGTGGTGGGCAGTCGGGACGAGGCGGGGCTCGGGATGCTCGTCGGGGCGATTGGCGGGAAGAGATAGGGAATCAGAATTTCATGCGTACGGGGGCCGGAATGGATCTGGAAAAGCGGTTGGAGAATTGGGCTAAGGCCAACAGAGTAGGAGGGCCGCGTCCCGGCTACTGCGCGCCATGGGCAAAGCTGGCCGACATCTTGGCGAACGGGCCCCACGTTCCCGAGATCGTCGAGATCGACCACAAGGACGCCGATCGCGTCACGAAGGCATGGCGCCGGCTGGTGCCGTACCAGCAGCAGTTGCTCAAGCTGTCGTACATCACCAACCTGCCGCCGTGGCTAGTCTGCCGCAAGCTCGGCATCCGGCAGCGGCCGCACAGCGTCTTCGACCTGGAGATGGCGAGGGCCAAGCACCTTCTGAAACAGCATCTGGCGCGGATCGACGACGAGGGTGTTGTAAACCGAAAAAAGATGCCCTATACTGCGCCGGACAACTTGATTCCGGCCATTGCCGAGACCGCCGCCTAAGGGGCGGCGCTCGCCCCGGAGAAAGAGAAGCCCGCCAGTGAGCGGGCTTTTTGCGTTTACGGCGTTGCTTCAGAGCTTGTGCTGGTGTGCCGAACCATGGCGGCGGGGTTAGCTCCCAGCCGGCTCAAGCTCTGAGGGAATGCACGACGCCCATCAACCCGTCTCCACTCGCGCCCCACCGCGAGATTGCCCCGCCAAGTGTGGGGCTTTTTTATTCCACCGTAGCCCATGCCAAAGACCACCAAGACGCCTGGCGCCGGCGGCTCCAAGGTTTGGGACCGCCAAGCCGTGATGAAAGCCGTTTGCGAGCGCATTGCAGGCGGGGAAAGTGTTCGAGCCATCTGCGCCGACGCGAATATGCCGGATCGCCGGCAGATCAATCGTTGGATCGGCGAGGATGCCGCCCTGCGAACGCAGTATCTGGACGCCTGCCGGGCGCGCACATACTTCTACGGCGAGGAGATTGTCGAGATCGCCGACGAGTGTCGCACGGGCATTAAGACGGTCGTCAAAGAGACGGCCAGCGGCAAGTTCACCGAGACGACCGAAATCGATCTGGTCGAGCGGGCTCGACTGCAGATCGACACCCGCAAATGGATCATGGCCCGAATGAACCGCGTGGACTTCGGCGAGAAGGTGACGCAGGAGCACGTCGGCAAGGACGGCGGTCCGATCGAACAGAAGACGACGGTGGTCGATGAACGCGAAGTCAAAGCTATCGTCGACCGAGTCGAGGCCGAATACTGATCTCGAACGGGCGGTCATCAAGGCGAAGTGCGAGCGGGACCATCTGTTCTTCAGCCGCTACTTCTTCAAGCACCGTCAAGGCATCAAGTTCCGGGTCAATTGGCACCACGTGCTGATCGCCGATACGGTGCAGCGGGTGATTGACGGCGAGCTCAAGAACGTCGTCATCAACGTGCCGCCGGGCTCGTCGAAAACCGAGCTCGTGGCGATCAACCTGATTGCCCGCGGCCTGGCGCTGAACCCGCGCGCCCGCTTCCTGCACATCTCGTATTCGGACGACCTCGCGCTGCTCAACAGCGAGACCGCCCGCGAGATCGTCGGATCGGATGAGTACCAGGCGCTGTGGCCGCTGGCCATCGCTGACGACGCCAAGTCGAAGAAGCGTTGGAACGTGGTGGTCGACGGTAAGAAGGCCGGCGGCGTCTACGCGGTGTCGCTGGGCGGCCAGATCACAGGCTTCCGCGCCGGCCACATGGCAGAAGGATGGCAGGGCGCGATCATCATCGACGATCCGCTCAAGGTTGAGGACGCCTACAGCAAGACGAACCGCGACAAGGCGAACCGCAAGCTGCTGTCGACGGTCAAGAGCCGGAAGGCCAACCCGGACACGCCGATCATCGTGATCATGCAGCGGCTGGCCGAGGAAGACCCGACGGGCTTCATTAAGGCCGGCAAGGTGCCGGGGAACTGGGAGTTCATCGAGGTCCCGGCCCTGATCACCGATAGCTACGTCGCCAATCTGCCTGAGCGCGTCCGCGCCATGGTGGAGCGTGCCGATACAGACGCCGACGGACGGTTCAGCTACTGGCCCTACAAGGAGCCGCTGGCTGACATGCTGGAGATGGAGCGGGCCGACCGGTACGTCTTCAGCGGCCAGTACATGCAGCGACCGAGCCCATTGGGCGGCGGGATCATCAAGAGCGCCAACTTTGGCCGCTACTCGGTGGTGCCGGAGCTAGTCAAGCGCGTCATCTACGCCGACACGGCGCAGAAGACCGCAGAGCGGAACGACTACAGCGTCTTCCAGTGCTGGGGGCTGGGCAAGAACGGGCGGATTTACCTGCTCGACCAGATCCGCGGCAAGTGGGAGGCGCCCCAGCTGCGCCGACAGGCGATCGACTTCTGGAACAAGCATCTGCCGCTCGGCATGCCGCATGGCGCCGCGCTCGTGAAGATGCGAGTCGAGGACAAGGCCAGCGGCACGGGGCTGATCCAGGACATCCGCGAGAGCGGCGGCATCCCCATCGAGGGAATCGAGCGGGATAAGGACAAGCTGACCCGCGTGATGGACGTGGTCAGCTACATCGACTCGGGGTACGTCAACATCCCCGAGTCGGCGCCGTGGGTGAGCGATTTCACGCAGGAGTGCGACGCGTTCACCCCTGACGACACGCACGCGCACGACGACCAGATTGACCCGCTCGTCGACGCGATTAACGACCTGCTCGCCTCCGGCCGGGTCATCGATACCTGGGCAAGGCTCGCACAATGAATCGCAAACAACGAAAAGACGCGGCGATGGCGCACAAGGCCAATGTCGCGGCTTCCGCCAATGCGAAGCGCTGGGCCAGCGGCGACAGCTTCCAGAACTTCGAGGCGCGCGTCGGCCTGGGCACCGCCAATCAGGCATCGCAGTACACCTACGGGTTCGACTTCATCAGCCGCAATCGCGTGCAGATGGAGGCGATGTACCGGTCGTCGTGGGTGGTCGGCCAAGCCGTCGACGTGGTCGCGGACGACATGACCCGCGCTGGCGTCGATCTGGACGCCGATCTGGACCCGGGCGACAGGAATAAGCTGACGGCCGGGTTCGAGCGCATGGCGCTCTGGGACCGGATCAACGACACCATCAAATGGGCGCGCCTCTACGGCGGTGCGCTCGGAGTGATGCTGATCGACGGGCAAGACCCGTCCACGCCGCTCAACCCTGATAGCGTCGGGCGTGATCAGTTCAAGGGCCTGTTCGTGCTCGACCGATGGCTGGTGCAGCCGTCGCTGTCCGATCTGGTCAAGGAAATGGGCCCGGACATGGGCATGCCGCGCTACTACGACGTGGTGGCCGACAGCATGGCCCTGTCGCGGCAGCGCATCCACTACAGCCGGGTGCTGCGCATCGACGGCGTTGAGCTGCCGTACTGGCAGAAGATCGCCGAGAACCTGTGGGGCCAGTCGGTCATCGAGCGGTTGATTGACCGACTAGTGGCGTTCGACAGCACGACGATCGGCGCGGCGCAGTTGGTCTACAAGGCCCACCTGCGCACGCTGAGCGTCGACAAACTGCGCGAGATCATCGCGGCGGGTGGCCCGGCGATGGAAGGGCTGCTGAAAAACGTCGACATGATCCGGCGCTTCCAGTCGAACGAGGGCATGACCCTGATCGACGCAGCGGACACCTTCGAGACTCACCAATACCAGTTCTCCGGGCTGGACAACGTGCTGATGCAGTTCGGCCAGCAGTTGTCCGGCGCCCTGCAAATTCCGCTGGTGCGGCTGTTCGGTCAATCGCCGGCCGGCCTGAACTCCAGCGGGGAGTCGGACCTGCGGACTTACTACGACAACATCAAGCAGCAGCAGGAGCGGCGCCTCCGGGCACCGTTGACGCGACTGTTTGATGTGCTGGTGCGATCAGAGCTTGGACACAAGCCACCGGAAGGCTTCGCCTACAGCTTCACGTCGCTGTGGCAGCTGTCCGACACCGAGAAGGCGACCAACGCCAAGACGACGACCGAGGCCATCGTGACTGCCTACGACGCCGACCTGATCGACCGGCCGACGGCGATGAAGGAACTGCGCCAGGCCAGCCATAGCCACGGCGTCTTCACCAGCATCTCGGACGAAGCGATCGAGGAAGCGGAGAACGAGCCGCCGCCCGAGCCTGAACTGGAACTGCCCAATGCTGATGACCCGAACGACCGATCGGAAACGACGGAAGAACCCGGTCAGGCTAAGCGGCCCGGAAAGGCTGTACAGGACGCAGCTACGGCAGGTCGCGCAGCAGGTGGGCGCGCTCGTCAATGGCTTTCCGCCTGGCGATCCAAGCGCGGCGCCGACGATTGAGCAGCTTCTGAGGCGGTACGCCGAGGCCCTGACACCTTGGGCCCAGGCGACCGCCGCCCAGATGCTGGCCGAGGTCAACCGCCGAGATGAGCAGGCGTGGATGGCCCAGGCACGCGAGATGTCGCGCGAACTGGCGCTGGAGATTCGGAACGCTCCGACGGGGGCGACCATGCGCGCACTGATGGCCGAGCAGGTTGGGCTGATCAAGTCCATCCCGATCGAGGCTGCAGAGCGCGTTCACAAGCTGACGATCGAGGGGCTGGAGAACAGCTCCCGGGCGTCGGAGATATCCAAGGCCATTCAGGCATCGGGTGAGGTGGCAAAGAGCCGCGCTGACCTGATTGCCCGCACTGAGGTCGCCAGGACCGCTTCGACGCTGACCGAGGCGAGAGCCCTGCACGTTGGCTCGCCGGGCTATTTCTGGCGGACCTCTGGCGACTCGGACGTCCGCGACTCGCATCGAAAGATGAATGGCCAGTTCGTGCGCTGGGACGACCCTCCCACGCTGGACGGCATGACGGGGCACGCCGGGCAGTTTCCCAACTGCCGGTGCTGGTGCGAAGTGGTGGTACCAGAGGATTGATTGAACCGATAGAATGGTTTCCGCACGGCTAGGGTAGCTCCCGAAAGGCTGGTTTGACCGCCAGCTTGCCGTGCCTCCAAACGGTCAGCCCCTAGTCAAGGCGAAAATGCAACCCATCATCACCCGCGATGCGGCAAAGGCTGCCGGGTTGCCGAGATATTTCACCGGCAAGCCATGCAAACACGGGCATCTCGCCCCTCGATATACGTCATCCACGACCTGCGTCATCTGCCAGCATGCGGCGACGCAAGCCTTGCGAGCGAAGAATACTGAGCGCACGCGCCGGCAAAATGCGGAGACACGCGAGCGCACGAGGGAGAAGCGCAACGCATACCACAGGGAATGGATGAAGCGGAATCCCGAGAAGAACCGGGCGAATGTGGCGCGGTGGAGGCGGGCCAATCCTGACAAAGTGTCTGCCTTGTCTGCTGCGTATCACGCTAGGAACGCTGAGCGCCTCAATGCCCGAAGACGGGCATACAGAAAGAACAATCCGCATGTTGGTGCTGCATCGTCAAGGCGGCGGCGCGCAAAGCTGCGGGGCGCGGAGGGGTCGCATACGGCGGCCGAGATTCTAGCGCTGGCTCAAAAGCAGAACTATCGCTGCGCGTGTTGCGGCGTTTCTATTCGACGCGGATATCACGCAGACCACATTACTCCGCTCGCCAAGGGCGGATCGGATTGGATTACGAACATCCAGTTGCTTTGTGCCAAGTGCAACAAGCGCAAAGCAGCGAAAGACCCGCTGGCGTGGGCAGCCGAGAACGGACTGCTGCTGTAGCGGAAAGCATTGGAACACGACAGGCCGCCAAGAGCGGCCTTTTTTTCGTCCATACGCCATGCGATTTTTCACACCCGAAATCCTTGGGCCAAAGCAATCGTTGACGCCGTCCGGATTCCTCGTTTGCCACGACGTGCCGATTGCCAGAACCGGGGAAATGCTCTATGGGGCCGGCGAAGTTCCGGTGGAGCCTGGGCCCGACGGGATCGTGCGCATCAGCCGAACGCCCGACGAAGTATTCCGGCCGGAAACGATTGCCAGCTTTGAAGGTGCGGCCGTCACGATGGACCACCCGGACGACTTTGTTGGGCCATCAAACTGGAACGACCTCGCCGTCGGAACTGTGATGAACGTCCGGCGAGGAACCGGCATTGAAGACGACCTTCTTCTTGCCGATCTGATGATCACCAATCAAGGGGCCATCGACGAGGTGCGAGCTGGGCTTCGAGAGGTGTCCTGCGGATACGACGCAGGGTATGAGCAGGTAGGACCTGGGCGCGGGGTGCAGCGCGAAATCATTGGAAACCACGTAGCCCTCGTCGAGCGCGGCCGGTGCGGTCCGCGCTGCGCGATCGGCGATAAGGAACCCGAAGACATGAAGACCAAAGACAGCAAGCCCAAGGGCAAGCGAACCTGGCTGGATCGCCTCATGACGGCGATGAAGGCCAAGGACGAGGCGGCCGTGCAGGAAGCCATCGAAGAAGGCCAGACGGCCCTCGACGAGGAATCCGAGGAAGAGCGCGAGGCCCGCGAAGCCCAGGAGCGCGAAGCCAAGACCGGCGACGCGCTCGCACAGGAGGTGCTTAAGGCCGTCAAGGCAATCGGCGAGTGCCTGTCCAAGATCGAAGCTCGCGACTCCGAGCGCGAGGAAACGGACGACGAGGACGAAGACCCGGAGAAGAAGGACAAGACCGGCGATAACGGCGACCTGACCGAAGCCGAGACGGCCGCCAAGCTGGACGAATCCGACGTCGACCTGTACACCGGCGACGCCGCGGCCAGCATCCCGTCGCGCGCCGAGATTCTGGCGCCCGGCATCAAGCTGCCGACCCTCGACGCCAAGATGAACACCAAGGACCGCGCCGCGGCCCTGTGCAAGTGCCAGCGCAAGGCGCTCGACCTGGCGTACCAGACCGAGGCCGGCAAGAAGGCCATCGCCCCGTTCCTGGGCGGCAAGACGGTGGACTTCGAGAAGCTGCCGGCCGCGCTGGTGCACGCCGCCTTCATGGGCGCGAGCGAGCTGGTGAAGGCGCACAACAACGCCGGCACGACCCGCAGTGCAGCGCCGACGCGCGACTTCGGCAAGGCCAAGACCGTGGCAGACATCAACGCCGCCAACCGCAAATTCTGGGCCGATCGGTCCGCACACTAAGGGAGTGCCCCACATGAGCAACGCAATCCTGTATCGCATGGCCTCGGGCATTCCCGGGGACATCTCGCGCCAGTCGCAAGCCACCGTCGAACCGCAGATTTTCGACCCGGCGCTGCCGTTCCCCGGCTACGGCCTGTTCGGCAAGCTGGCTGCGGGCAAGTTCGTGCCCGTCGCCAGCGGTGACACCGCTGCCGTCATCTATGGCCTGCTGGTCCGTCCGTACCCGACCACGGGTGGCGCTGGCTCGGAGCCGCTGGGCACCGCAACGCCGCCGACCAAGGGAGTGTGCGACGTGCTGCGCCGCGGCTACATGACCGTCAAGAACAACGCCGGCACCCCGGCGCTGGGCGGCACCGTGTACGTGCGCGTCGCTGCCGCTGCGGCTGGCAAGCCGATAGGCGGCATCGAGGCCGCTGCCGATGGCACCAACACCGTCGCGGTGACCGGCGCCATCTTCATGAACGGCGGCGATGCCAACGGCAACGTCGAAATCTCCTTCAACATCTAAGGGGCTACCCAGAATGAGCAAAATCATCGTTCCGCGCATGGCCGCGGCCGCCGCGATCGCCATGGTCAATGCCCCGGCGATCATCCGTGCACGTACCCGCGACAGCATGCTGACGTTCGACAGCCGGACCATCGACAGCACCGGCGCGTTCCTGATCGGTGAACTCGAGCGCCTGGACCAGACGCTGCACATGCCGCTGGCGTCGGTCACCTGGTCGCGTGACATCGACCTGCGCGAAGACGTCTCGATCGCTGACGAAACCTCGTCGTTCACCAATTCCAGCTTCGCCGCCGCGGGTGGCGCGTCGCCCAACGGCAAGTCGTGGATCGGCAAGGACGCTTCGGCCATCGCCGGTATCGCGCTCGACATCGGCAAGACGGCCAGCCCGCTGACCCTGTGGGGCATGCAGATCGGCTGGACCATCCCCGAGCTGGAATCGGCCCAGAAGCTCGGCCGCCCGGTCGACCAGCAGAAGTACCAGGGCATGGTGCTCAAGCACAACATGGACGTCGACGAGCAGGTCTACATCGGCGACCCGGTTCTCGGCGTGACCGGCCTGGTCAACAATGCCGCAGTCGGCAACCTCGCCAATGCCAAGGTCGGCAACTGGGCGACGGCCACGCCGGACGAGATCCTGGAAGACGTCAACGAGCTGCTGACGAGCGTCTGGCAGGAGTCGGCGTTCGCCATCTGCCCGAGCGAGCTGCGAGTGCCGCCGGCCAAGTTCGGCATCCTGGTGAGCAAGAAGGTCAGCGACGCCGGCAACATCAGCGTGCTGGAATACCTGAAGCAGAACACCATCTCGAACTCGATCAACGGCCGCCCGCTGAACATCCAGCCGCTGAAGTGGCTGTATCAGCGCGGTGCAGCGAATGCCGACCGCATGGTCGCGTACACCAAGGAGCAGGACAAGGTCCGCTTCCCGCTGGTGCCGCTGCAGCGCACGCCGCTCGAGTATCGCGACATCCGCCAGCTGACCACGTACTTCGGTCGCCTGGGCGTTGTCGAGGTGGTCTACCCCGAGACGATCGGCTATCGTGACGGCATCTAAGGGGAACGCCATGGCAAAGGTTAAAATCCATGTGGCCAAGGCGTTCAAGCTCCTGGGCAAGGACGGTAAGCAGCACGATTTCCCGGTCGGCAACCACACCGTCGACCAGGACGTCGCCGATCACTGGTTCGTGAAGGCGCATCTTGGCGGCGAGGCCGCTCAGAACGCCGACACCGAAGCGGCGGCCGACGAGCTGCTGGCCGAACTCGAGGCGAAAGCCAAGGAAGAGGCGGAAGCGAAAGCCAAGGCAGAAGCCGAGGCCAAGCCGGCCGCGAAGACCTCCAAGTAAGGTGAGCCGTGGTTGACGTTGCCCAGTTCAGAGAGGACTTCCCAGAGTTCTCGGATACAACGAAGTACCCCGATTCCGTCGTCCAGTTCTGGCTGACGGTCTCGGTGTCGCTCGTCAATCCGTGCCGCTGGGGTGTCCTGACCGATCAGGGCATCGAGCTCTGTACGGCTCACCACCTCGTCTTGGCTGCTCGGGATGAGCAGGCCGACGCGGTAGGCGGCATTCCGGGCCAGATGACCGGCCCGCTCTCTTCAAAAGCCGTCGACAAGGTCAGCGCCAGTTACGACACGGGCGCGGCAACGATCGATGACGGCGGATTCTGGAACTTGACCACGTATGGCGTGCGGTATCTCACCCTCGCCAGGATGATGGGCGCCGGCGGCTTCCAGCTATAGGCGCGCGCCCATCTGGAGCATCCCATGGGCGTCATCAAGGTGGATCGGCTGAAGGATGTCCTGCAGTCGATCAATGGACTCGTCCAAAAGCAGGTGCTGGTCGGCATCCCCGACAGCGCGCCAGAGCGGAAGGACGACGCGCCGATCGGCAACGCTGCCATTGGCTACATCCAAGAGACAGGCTCTCCGGCAAACAACCTGCCGGCGCGGCCGTTTCTGGTTCCCGGCGTGTCCGATTCTCTACCAAAGGCCACCGCCCAACTCGAAAAGGCGGCCACCGCGGCACTGGAAGGCGACCCGGCTGCCGTTGAGCGGCGCTTGTCGTCCGCTGGCCTGGAGGCACAGAACAGCGTTCGGGCAAAGATCAACAGCGGCATCAAGCCCGACCTGAAGCCGAGCACGATCGCAGATCGGCTCCGACGCGGCAGGACGGGCACAGTGCCGCTGATCGACACCGGCCAGCTTCGGAACAGCATCACGTACGTCATCAGACGGAAGAAATAGACCATGGCGCTACTCGACGTCGTCGACGTGCTGCTCGACCCGGATTTCATGGACACCGGCCTGGTGTGCAACCGGATGACGCAGACGGTGGACAGCCATGGGCGCGCCGTCAACACCGTCACTGCCATGCCATTCGCGGCCGTGGTGACCAGCGACCAGGGCGACATCCTGGAGCGGATCGCCGAGGGAAGTCGCATCGTCGGCTCGATCCTCGTCCATACCCCGTTTCGCCTGCGCGATGGCGGCGATGGCGCTGACGCCGACGAGATCGTCTGGCGCGGCCGGACGTACACGGTGGCGAAGGTCAACGACTACAGCCACTTCGGGCGCGGCTTTGTCTGCGCCACCTGTGACATCAAGCCTCTCTCGGGGTAACCATGAACGACAGCTCGACCGGTGGCTACCTGGCGCCAGTCGCCGCATCGTCGCCGCTCGAGGACGATGCGCTGGACGACCTGCTGCAGGAAATGGTGGCCGGCATCACCGGCTTGCCACCCACGATGGTGCGCCCGCGGTGGCAGCCAACTGTGCCAAAACAGCCCGAGCCGTCGGTGAACTGGTGCGCGCTGGGTATCACAGCGCAGGAAAACGACGCGGGCCCCGCGATCCAGCACGACCCGACGGGAGACGGTAGCGACGTCTACCAGCGCCACCAGGACATCGAATTGCTCTGCACGTTCTACGGGCCCGGCGCGAAGGGATATGCCCAACGCCTGGTGGATGGCCTCGCCATCCCACAGAACAGCGAACAGCTTGGCCTGAACGACATGAAGTTTGTGTCGGTCGGGACAATTCGCGCAGCGCCCGACTTTGTCAATCAGCAGTGGATCCGCCGCTACGACGTCACCGTCGCTTTGCGCCGCAAGATCACCCGGACCTATCCGGTCCTCAACCTCATGTCCGCCCAGGTGAAGACCGAGACCGACTCGGTACCGCCGATGAGCGGCACCATCAATATCGACCAGTAGAGGATGACCATGCCCAACGGATTGCCGGTGTCGCGGCTGATCGACGTCACCATCAACATGTCGCCGCTGGCGGCCCAAGGTGCGAACCTGAACACGGCGCTCATTCTGGGCGCCTCGGCCGTGATCGACACCAATGAGCGCATGCGCTCCTACGGCACGATCGACGCTGTGGCCTCGGACTTCGGCACCTCGGCGGCTGAATACAAGGCGGCGCTGCTGTACTTCCAGCAAACTCCGCAGCCGTCACAGCTTTATCTCGGCCGATGGGCCAAGAGCGCAACCTCGGGATCGATCCGTGGCGGTGTTCTGTCTGCCGCGCAACAGGACATGACTGCCTGGAATGCCGTGACCAATGGCGGCTTCAAGATCAGCGTGGACGGCGTCGAGAAGTCGCTCACCGCCCTGGACTTCTCCACCGAGACCAACCTGAACGGCGTGGCAAGCGCCATTCAATCCGATCTGACCGGCGCCACGATCGTATGGACCGGCCAGCAGTTCGTCGTCACCTCCGACACTACCGGCACCACCTCGACGCTGAGCTACGCGACGGCGCCCAGCACCGGTACGGACATCTCGACCATGCTGGGCCTGACGAGCGGCGTTGCGTCGGTGCCTGTGGCCGGCATCGGCCCGGAGACGCCGGACGCTGCCGTGGCGCTGTTCCTGAACCGCTTTTCGAACAAGTTCCTGGGGCTGATGTTCGCCGACACCAGCCTGACGAACGACCAGCACGAGGCGGTGGCAGATTTCGTCGAGGCCGATCAGCGCCATCTGTACGGTGCGACGAGCCAGGAGCCGCTGGCGCTGGATCCGACCAGCACCACGGATCTGCTCTCTCGGTTCAAGGCGAAGGGGTACAAGTACTCGTTCGCGCAGTACTCGAGCAGCAATCCGTATGCCGCGGCGTCGATGCTCGGCCGGCTCCTGACCACCGACTTCAACGCGAACAACTCTACGATCACGCTGATGTACAAGCAGGAGCCCGGCATCGTGCCGGAGACCCTGACCAGCAGCCAGGCCGACGCCATCCAGGCGAAGAACGGCAACGTATTCGTCGAGTACAGCAACGAGACGGCGATCATCCAGTACGGCGTCACGCCGAGCGGCATCTTTATCGACTCCGTCTACAACTCGATCTGGTTCCAGAGCCGAATCCAGACCGATGTGTACAACCTGCTGTACCAGTCGCCGACCAAGATCCCGCAGACGGATGCGGGCAATGCGCTGATCGCGGCAACGATCGAGGCGGCCTGCGATGCGGCGGTGAACAACGGTTATCTGGCTCCGGGCGTCTGGAACTCCGGCGGCTTCGGTGCACTGCGGCAGGGCGACACGCTGGCCAAGGGCTACTACGTCTATGCGCCGCCGATCGCGCTGCAGTCCCAGGCTGACCGGGAAGCGCGCAAGTCGGTGCCGTTCCAAGTCGCGGCCAAGGAGGCCGGCGCCATTCACACCGTTGACATCCTGGTCAACGTGAACCGCTGATAGGGGAAATCATGTCCGGAACGTATTCGTTCATCGACGTACAGGCGTCGCTCGTGGGCCCGGGCGGGGCCTTCCAGCTCGGCTATGGCGAGGCCACTGCCGAGGAAGGCATCACCATCGCTACCGCGAACGACAAGAACACCATGACGGTGGGATCGGACGGCAGCGTGATGCACAGCCTGCGCGCCGACAACTCCGGCCAGATCACGCTTCGGTATCTGAAGACCTCGCCGGTCAACCGGACGCTGATGGCGCTGTACAACGCCCAGAAGATCGACAGCCGCCTGTGGGGCAAGAACGTCATCACGGTGACGCAGTCGGTGGCCGGCGACATCGCCACCGGCATCCAGTGCGCGTTCAAGAAGGTGCCGGATCTGAACTACGCCACGGAAGGCGGGATCGTCGAATGGGTGTTCGACGCCGGCCGCATCGAAGAAATGCTGGGAACGTACTGACCATGGCCGCGCAGATCGAACTGAACGGCCAGGAATACTCCCTCGGCCGCATGAGCGCAATGCAGCAGTTCCACGTATCGCGCCGCATCGCGCCGATCATTCCGGCCCTGATCCCGGTGTTCGTGCGGTTCCGCGAAAGCGGGAAGGCACCGACCGAGGATCTGGAAGGGATGGCCGTGGCGCTGCAGCCGCTGGCCGACGGCCTGGCCGCCCTCAAGGACGAGGACGCCGAGTACGTCATCGGAGCGTGCCTGTCGGTCGTGCAGCGCAGGCAGCCGACCGGCTGGGCTCGGGTCTGGAATGGCGCGCTCATGTTCGATGACATGGACCTGGCGACCATCCTTCCCTTGGCGGTGCAGGTCATCACGGCCAACCTCGGGCCTTTTATTCAAGGCCTGCTTACCAGCCAGCAGAGCGGGCCGGAGGCGACACAAGCTGGCTGAGAACGCTCCCGGGCGGCGAGGACTGGCTCTTGACGCCGGTGGCCGAGGGCTGGTGCAAGTACGAATCCCTGCTGGACGGCACGCTCGGTCTTGAGGACATCGCCCTTATGAACGACGCGATCGCCGTTCGCAGCGACAACATGGCGGCCGCCCGCCGCAGGCTGGAAGAGAGCAATGGCAGATAGCGCCGTCATCCGCGAGTTCCTGGTAGCCCTCGGCTTCAAGGTCGACGAAAAGGGGCTCAAGAACTTCAACGCCGGTGTAGAGCAGGCCACCAAGGGCGTCATTCGCCTGGTCAGCACGATCCAAGGTGCGGCGCTGTCTGTCGGTGCTGGCGTCTCGGCCTTCGCCTCGAAGCTCGAGCGCCTGTATTTCGTCTCGCAACGCACGGGTGCCGCGGCCACCAGCCTGAAGGCGTTCGAGTACGCCGCCCGCAATCTCGGCGTGTCGTCCGATGCTGCGTTCGGCACGGTCGAGAACCTGGCCAAGTTCCTGCGGAACAACCCGGCCGGCGAGGGATACCTTGCCACCATCGGGGTCCAGACGCGGGATGCGAATGGTCAGCTGCGCGACACCGTCGACATCCTGGCCGATCTCGGCAACGAGCTGGCCCAGAAGCAGACGTGGCTGGCCAACCAGTACGGCCAGATCCTCGGAATCGACGAGAACCTGCTGCTCGCCATGCGCAATGGCGATTTCGGCAAGTTCCTGCAGCAATACCGCCAGATGTCCAAGACCACCGGTCTGGACAAGGCAGCGGAGGACTCGCATGCCTTCATGATCGCGCTGCGCGATCTCGGGACGACGTTCGAGAACTTCGGCGTGCGGGTGCAGGGCGCGCTTCTTCACAAGGTTGGCCCACAGCTCGAGCGGTTCAAACGGTGGTTCGACGAGAACTCACCGGCTATTGCCGACCGGGTCGCCAAGATCGCTGAGGCCGTGCTGTCTGCCGCCGCGGCAATGGGTCCGCCCATCGGGTGGATCATCGATCGATTCATCGAGCTGGACGGACTGACGGACGGGTGGTCGACCAAGATCCTGCTGTTGATCGGCGCCTTCAAGGTGCTGGGCGGGTTCCAGATCATCTCTGGCATCTGGAAGATGGTGGCGGCCGTCCGGGCGCTGGGCGCGGCGAATGCCGCTGCCGCTGCGGCGGGTGCCGCTGGCGCGGGCGCGGGCGGAGCTGCTGTCGGTGGTGCTGCGGCTGGTGGCATCCTGTCACGCTTCCTGCCATGGCTGGCGAAAGCCGGTGGCGCGGCCGCGCTGCTATTCCATAGCGGCGGCCTGAACGAGGGCGAGGACGCGGAGCTCGCGCGTCGTCGCGGAGAGTCGAAGGAGCCTGCCGGGGCCCCGCGGCAAAACTTGGCCGAGACCGCTTTCGGGAAGCTGATCGCCCGCGGCGAGGGCGATTACAACAGCGTCAACCGCGGCGCCAGGGGCGGCTACAAGGCCGGTACCGAGAATCTGGAGGGCATGACCGTTGCCGAGGTCATGCGCGCCCAGCAGGAAGGGCAGTTCAACGCCGCCGGTCGGTACCAGATCATCAAGACCACCCTGGCGGATGCGGTCAAGAAGCTGGGTCTCACGGGGTCGGAGAAGTTCGATCGCGGGCTGCAGGACCGCATCTTCAGCGAGTACCTGGTCGGCTCGAAGCGGTCGGCCATCAAGGACTACTTGACGGGCGCCAGCGATAACATCGTGGCCGCCATGCAAGCCGCTGCCCGGGAATGGGCGAGCGTGGCCGATCCCGCGACCGGCAAGAGCTTCTACGATGGCGTCGGCAATAACCGCGCGTCGATCTCGGTCGAGCAACTGGAGCAGGCGTTGCGCAACACCCGAGCAGCCATGACGGCGTCGCCGACGGTGTACGCGCAGCGCGCGCCAGGCGGCAACAGCGTGCAGCTCGAGCAGCGAACCGAGATCAACGTCTACGGCGTCAACGATGCTGCTGCGGCAGGCCGGGAAGTCTCGCGCGAGCAGGGCCGGCTTAACGGCGACCTGGTGCGCAATCTGCAAGGAGCAGTCTCGTAATGCTGGACATCATCTCCTTCCTGTCGCCAAAGATGATCGGCGACATCCGGGTGCCGGTCACGATCGAGGAAGCCTATCAGGACGACCTGCAGATCACCGAGCACCCGGTGGAGAAGGGGGCGGAAATCTCCGATCACGCCTTCAAGCGCCAGCCGGAAGTCGTCATCAAGTGCGGGTGGAGCAATTCGGAGATCAAGGCGCTGACCGACACGCTGCAGGCGATCTTCGAGGGCGGCAGCCTGCCGACGGCGGACTACATCAGCACGGTGTACTCCCAACTGTTGGCGCTCCAGGAAAAGCGGACGCCGTTCACGGTAGTCACCTCGCTCAGGACTTACGACAACATGCTGTTCAGGTCGCTGGCGGTGATCCGCGACCAAAAGACCGGCGCAGCGATGTCGGTCACGGCAACGCTAAAGCAGGTCCGCATAGTTAGCACAAAGGTCACGACGCTCCCTGCCAGGGAGAATCAAGCCGATCCGGCGGCTACCGCTGAGACGCAAAACGCTGGCGTCAAGGCCGCTGTGCCTGCCACGCCGGCGCCGGGCGGCTCTGTACCTCCGAGCCAATGGGGCGGCGCATGAACTACTTCGAGATTCCGCTATCGCCCGAACCGCAACGCTTCACGATCACGCTCAGCGGCGTGGACTACCGACTGACGGTCCAGTATCGCAAAGCCGGTGGAGCGGGGTGGGTGCTCGACATCGCGGACGCGAACAATGCGCCTTTGGTCAGCGGTATCCCGCTGGTGGCCGGCATCGACTTGCTGGGGCAATATCGCCATCTTGGCTTCACCGGCCGGCTGTGGGTGCAGGGCGCAGATGATCCCGACGAGGTGCCGACGTACGAGGATCTGGGTATCGGGTCGCACGTATTCTGGGTGACGGACTAGCGCGTTGGCAGGATCGCTTCTGCATAGCATCTGCAGTATCCGTGCACGCCGCAGGTTCCGTATCCAGGGTGACCGTGCGTCGGGACTTTGTTCCACGAGAACTTCTTCCCGTCATTCTTGGCGCATATCGGGCAAACATCCTCGTCACGGCACGATCGCCATACGTACTTGCTGGAACCGACCGAGGTGGCAGCCGCCTTGTCCCGCTCAAATGAGGCGATGGCGTTGCGCCGAATCTCGACGGGGTCCTTGCTTCTCGTCGTGGACTTCCAGTCACGGGTAATGCTTGTCGTCTGCGGCGGAGGGATCTCGACGCGTCGCTTCCGAAACAACCAAAGGATGATCGTGAAGACTGCAATTCCGATAATCAGCGGGATCAGTGTTTTCATGGCTAGAGAAGGGCAAAAATAGCAATGAGCGTACCTCAATTTGGCCGGAAGGTATCCCTGATCATCGGGCGCGATAGCGGTGCTGCTCTGGAGTTATCGCAGCTGAGGATCGTATTTGATATCCGTCGGGGGGATACTCAGACGCCGAACTCGGCCAGAATCCGTGTCTACAACCTCTCTGAAACAACTCGCCAGCGCATCGAATATGAGTTCTCGCGGGTGGTTCTGCAGGGAGGCTATGAGGGCAACTACGGAATCTTGTTTGATGGCGAGATCAAGCAAGTCCGCCGCGGCCGCGATTCCCAGACGGACACCTATGTAGATATCACGGCGGCCGATGGCGACTCGGCGTACAACTTCGCTGTAATGAATACCACTCTGGCAGCCGGTTCGACCGCAGCCGAACACGTGGCCGCCGCATGCACGGCCATGAACCCGTACGGGGTAACGAAAGGCTACGTGCCGCCGCTTCCGACCAATCCTCTTCCTCGCGGAAAGGTGATGTTCGGTATGGCGCGGGATTTTCTCGCGTCCACCGCACGCACAACTCAAACCGTCTGGAGCATCCAGGACGGAAAGGTCGTTATGGTGCCCGAGACGTCGTACATGCCCGGAGAAATCCCGGTCATCACGTCGGAAACCGGGATGGTAGGGCTACCGGAGCAGACGCAGAACGGCATCACGATCAAGATGCTGCTCAATCCGAGCATCAAGATCGGCACGCTGATTCAAATTGACAATAGAAGCGTCCAACTGCGGGAGCGGAGCTTAAACGTCAGGCAGCAAGCGGAGGAAGCCAGGACCTCCGAGCAGAACAGGCTGCAAGACGACGGGTATTACTATGTGATGCTGGCCAGCCACTATGGCGACACGCAGGGCAGCGACTTCTACACCGAGGTGGTTTGCTTGGCTGCAGACGTTACTGTCGGCTTCGAGAACTTCATCGATCGGCAGACAGTGCCGCCACCAGGGGTGATCAAGCCTTACGGCTGAGCTCGGCGAAAAGCGGGGGCAGCAATGACGGCGTCGCCCGCTGCATTAATGGTGGTCTTTGCATATCCCATCAGATTGCCTGTTGCCGTATTCCCCTCTGGCCCTACGATCAGGATGCTTCCTTTGGTTGGCGATAGCGTGTTCGCCCAGCAGCCTACATCTGGTTCAGTGCTATTGAAAATCTCAGCTCGGCGCATGTCTTTTGCATTGACGATCGGCAGACCACAAGGCTTAGAGCTGTAGAGAACGTAGATGAAGTCAGAGCGCTTTATGGTGTCTCCCACCTGATTAGATCCTGGTGGCATGACATAGGCGGACTGTGCGAAAGCAGTACCAGTAGTGAACGCGAGCAGCAGTGGCAACCATTTCATTTCGACACCATGGATAGAAGAGAGCGGATTGACGATCCGGAAGTAGCGCTTCGCGCTGCCTTCGATGGCTTGCGAGCAAGAATCTGGACGGCTTTACCGGGAATTATCCATTCTTTTGACGCCGATGCCATGACTTGTGAGGTCCAGCCGGCAATCAAGATACCCGTGAGGGATAAGGGCGGCACGGTAGCGAGCGTAGCGCTCCCCCTGCTCGTGGACTGCCCGGTGCAGTTCCCGTCTGGCGGCAATTGTACGTTGACATTCCCTGTCAAGCCGGGAGACGAATGCCTGGTTGTGTTCGCCAGCCGTTGTATTGACGCATGGTGGCAGTCGGGTGGCGTTCAGGAGCAGGCGGAGCTGCGGATGCACGACCTGTCGGACGGGTTCGCGCTGCTGGGCTTCCGGTCCAAGCCGCGCGCATTGTCCGGCGTGAGCACCAGCACCGCGCAGTTGCGCAGCGATGCCGGTGACACGTACGTTGACCTGGACCCGGCCGGCAAGGTCGTGAAGGTCAAAGCGCCGGGCGGCATCACGCTGGACGCCCCGATGGTGACCATGACGGGGGCAATCGCAGTTCAGAACGCCAACGGGGCGGCGACAGCCTGCGCCATCAATGGCAACACGGCTTTCAGCGGCCAGGTCCGTGCCAACGGCAAGCGCATCGACGACACCCATACCCACAACGGCGTGCAGCCGGGTAGCGGCAACTCCGGCACGGTCAACTGAGGATTCCCATGCGGTATCGACGACTGGATGCTGATGGCGATTACGTCTTCGGCGGGGGGCAGGCCGACTTCTACAAGGACACGCCGGACGCGGTCGGGCAGGCCGTCATGACGCGCCTGCGGCTGCTGCGAGGCGAATGGTTCCTCGACACGACAGAAGGGACGCCGTGGGCAACGGAGGTGCTCGGCAAGTACACCGGCGCCACCTATGACGCCGCGATCCGCCAGCGCATCCTAGGGACGCAAGGCGTCACCGAGCTGGCCAGCTACTCCAGCAGCCTTGACACCGAGCGCCGGGCGCTCAGCGTGGCAGCAACCATCAACACCATCTACGGCACCACCACAGTGCAGGCGACGCTCTAATGGCCATCACCACGACCGCACCGACGATCGACGCCAGCGGCATCACGGCACCGACCTATGCCGAAGTGCTGGAATACCTCAAGGACCAGTACCGTGCCATCTACGGGCCCGACGTGTATCTGGAGGCGGATAGTCAGGACGGCCAGCTCTTGGGGGTGTTCGCCAAGGCCATCAGCGACGCGAACTCGGTGGCCATTGCCATCTACAACTCGTTCAGCCCGGCGACGGCGCAGGGCGCGGCCCTGTCGAACAACGTCAAGATCAACGGGATCGCCCGAAAGGTTGCTTCGTTCTCGACCGCTGACCTGTTGATAGTCGGTCAAGCCGGCACCACCATCACCAACGGCATTGCCAAGGATGCAGACGGCAACCAGTGGGCATTGCCTGCGAGCGTCGTCATCCCTCCATCCGGCGAGATCACGGTGACTGCCACGTGCCAGGCCATCGGCGCGGTATCTGCTGCCGCAGGGGCCATCAACCAGATCGGCACGCCGACGCGCGGCTGGCAGACCGTCACGAACCCGGCTGCAGCCGCCGAGGGCGCGCCCGTCGAATCTGACGCGGCGTTGCGCCAGCGGCAAACGGTCTCGACCGCGCTCCCATCGCGGACGGTCTTGGACGGCATCATCGGCGCCGTCTCCAACATCACCGGTGTGGCTCGCCTGGTCGCGTACGAGAACGACACGAGCGTAACGGACAGCAATGGCATCCCGTCCCATTCCATCTCGCTGGTGGTGGACGGAGGCGATGCCGATGCGATCGCCAACGCCATCGCCGTGAAGAAGACGCCTGGCTCCGGAACATACGGCACGACAGCCGTTGTAACAACGGACGTCTACGGACGGCCGATCACGATACGATTCTTCCGGCCGACCGACGCGCCGATCACTGTAACCGTCAACGTGAAGGCGCTGGCGGGCTACACGAGCCAGACGGGGGACGGGATCAAGCAGGCCATAGTCGACTACATCAACGGTGTGGCCATCGGTGGCGGATTGTCCGGCAGTGTGGAGTGGGGCGACGCGATCTCGGCGGCGAATAGCGTTGGCGGGGGCGTGACCTTCAAGCTGACTGGCCTGACGCTGAGCGGCCCCCGTGGCGCCGGCAATCCCGATGTGGCGCTTCTGTTTAATGAGGCGGCGTCCTGCACGCCGGCAAGCATCACCGTCAACGTGACCTGACAATGGCAGACCTGACCGCCTACACCGGGCTTATCACGTCCGAGCACAACCAGCGGCCGAAGTTCATGGCTGTGGTCGCGGCGTTGGCGCAGCCGATGGTCGACCTGATGAACGTGCTTGAGTCCATGCCGACCAAGTTCGATCTGGACCAAGCGGTTGGCGTACAGCTCGACGCCGTCGGGCTATGGGTTGGGATATCCCGGATCATCCGTACCCCGCTGACCGACGTCTATTTCTCGCTGGACACCGATGGGCTCGGCTTCGATCAGGGCATCTGGAAGGGCCCGTTTGACCCTGACACGGGGCTGACCACGCTCGACGATGACACGTACCGCCTTGTTATCCGCGCAAAGATTGGCGCGAACCACTGGGACGGCACGATGGAGGGTTCCGTCGCCATTTTGAACAGCATCTTCGGTGACGACACGCACGTCTTCATTCAGGACAACCAGGACATGACGATGACGATCGGTATCGCCGGTCGTCAGCCATCCGCTGTGTTCCTGGCTCTTGTGGCAGGTGGCTACATCCCGCTGAAGCCGGAGGGTGTGCGGGTCAACCTGATCATCGTCAGCACCGACAACGCACCGATTTTCGGATTCGACGTGCAGAACAACTTCATATCCGGCTTCGATTCGGGGGCCTGGGGCAAACCACTTTAAGGACAATCGATGGCAACGAGTGACTTTCTTCCATTCGCCACGGGATCGGGCGCCAATGTTGTGTCTCAAGCCGACTGGGAGGCCTTGACGCAGCGCTTGTCCGGCTTCCAGTCCGGGGTTGCGCAGTCTGCCCAACTCAACAAAGCGTGGCGCCAGTCGAGCATCATGGCCGCAATCCTTGGGCAGTTTATCGCCGACATCACCGGCGAGGATGTCCTGGACGACGGCACCACGGCGGCTATCTTGGCGAACCTGAAAGCCGCCGTGTCAGCGAATTCCCCTAGCATTGTTGGGACTATGCGCAACGGGCGCATGAGCATTACTGCAGCGTCGGAAACGGCGACCTTCACCGCCGACGAGATCGTCGTGGAATCCACTCTTGGTGGCCTTTCGTATCGGCTGGCGAACTTCAGCAGGGCCATCAATCTGACGACGACCGGCGCGGGGGGCATGAACAGCGGGCAGGCACCTGCCAGTGGGTTCGTCGCAATCTACGCGATCTACAACCCGAGCACTGGCGCAACGGCGCTTCTTGCAAAGGATGCGACGAGCGCGGCGCAACCCGAGGTGTATAGCGGCACTGGGATGCCAAGCGGGTACACGGCGTCGGCCCTTGTGAGCGTCTGGCCCACTAACGCAAGCCGTCAGTTCAGCATCGGATATCAGCGCGATCGTGAGATCTTCACTACCTACAACTCGATGCTGATCACTTCGACCCAGCAGGCGTCGCTTACTGCTTTGTCGGTTGCGGCTTACGTGCCGCAGAATGCCAAGACGCTATCTGGGGACGGCAGCATCTCGTCGACCGTTGACTCGACTGGTGACATCTTCGTAGCAGGCGCCACGGCAGGGAATATCGGGCTCAAGCACATCACCCAGACTGCCATTAAGGCCGGCGCGGCGCAGATCGGAACGTACTCCTACGTGCCCCTCGTTGAGCCACAAAAGATCTATTACGTTGCCACTGTCTCGGCAGGGACCATGACGGCCACAATCTACATCTCCAGCTACACCTTCTGACTATGATCCACGTCCAATTCGCCGACGAGACGGAGTCGGAGATCGTCTCCTTCTTCGCATGCAGCCAGGACCCGGAAGTCTATGACCATCTGGGGCAAGTCGAGGCAAATGACCCGCGGTGGCATGAGTACTATGCCAAGCTCTCCGCGGCCGGGATGCCCCTATTCGGCATTCCCGAGCCGGTGCAGGAAACGGACTAGCCGATCGGGCGGTAGACAGCAAATACGAAGTCGGGCGGAACGTGACCGTTCCGCTCGAGCCATTCCTCCATGCCTTGCAGGAGGTGGATGAGGGCCAGGTCTTCGCTACTGGACTCGTCGAAGTTGGTTGCTATGCCCTTGAAGACGTGGTTCAGGACTGACCCGCCCAGCGAATGGAATTCGAGGCATTCAAACCGTTGATCGAGGGCGGGGACGATGTCTTCGGATCGGACGGCTTCCGAGGGGTCCTCTGCGATGACCTGATGCACGGGCTGGCGCGACGCGGCGTTCTTTGTCGTGGTGCCATCCTTCGAAAGCCGATATCGGGCCGGCAGAAGATGCAATAGCGTTGTGGCGTAGCGAAGCTGTTCATCGGAATACTGCAGCCTGTTCGGGCCGACGTAGTCGACAATGAGCAGGACGCCGCCGGGCTTCAAGCAGGCTCGAATCCCATCTAGGCAGCGCTCCAGGTTTTCGACGTGGTGGAGTGAGTGAAAGAAGATTGCCACGTCATACGAGGCGGCCGGGACTTGGATCGCATTGAGGTCCGCGACTTGGTAGCGCAGATGTGGCGCTCCTATCTCCGCCGCTTTGGCGTTCGAAACCTCCACCAACTTGGGATTAAGCTCGTAGCCATCGATCGCGGCACACTGATATCCGAAATTGGAGATAAGGCTGCGCTCTAGATGCCCACTGCCGGATCCGAAGCTGGCTATCCTGATATCGGGCCGGCCGCCGATGTACTTGTCCTTGAAGTACTGCAAAAAATGCAGATTGGGGTCGCCCGTAACGAGCCTGTTGTAGTAGGCGTGCATCGAAGCGAGCGAGGCAGCGCTTCCTGCCGTGAACCGGCGGATGTCCACATCCTCGGCGAGATGGTCCCATGCATTCTCAGCAGTGTTGTGCGCCTTAGCGAAAGCCCTGCGCAGCATGTTGAGAATGCCTCGAGCAGGTGAGGTGGCCTGCTGATTTAGGAAGGTGGCCATTCGTTCCGACTCCGTTCTTGTTGTCGGGGCGGCGATGCGCCCCATTGGCCGAAAGATTCTATCAGGCGTCAGAACCTGTACCCGAGCGTCACCATGTGCGCGCCCTTGTAGCCGAGCGGGATGTTCTTGTTGGTCATGTCGCGCGGGGGAGTGTGAATGTAGGTGTATCGGAGCGTGACGTTCCGATAGGCAACAGAAGCGCCGGCGACCCAAGTCCAGTCCCACTTCGGGCTGTGGCTCAGGGTTTCGACCGAGCCCTTCGGTCCCCAAGGGCTCGTATCGGAAACCACGGTCATATGGGCCTTCCACGTGCCGCGGTACAGCGCCGGGCCTGCCTCGATGCCGAAGCGCCAGCCGTTGTAGGTGTAGTAGGGCTCCAGGGTCAGCGCGACGGAATGGAGTGAGCCCGAGGAATTGAAGTGGCGGATCGGCCCGCACTCGCCGTTGCACTGCTTGGTGTGCGGGTTATAGCCGCCGATGCCGTCAGGGTAATCGGCCTCGTCCGGAGCGGCATCGGACCACATGGCCGCGCGCCCGAAGTGCATATAGCTCAGGTTCGTCGCAAGGCCAGGCAGCCATGATCGCGGCTGGTGTGGGATCGCATCGAACGAACCTGTCAGCCGGACGGCAGGGAAGCGCAGATTCAGGTTGTGGCGCATCCCGCTTTGGAAGTACATGCCCTCGCCGAGCGGGGCAAAGGATGTCACGCCGATGCCTGGCTCGATGTGGAAGCGGTCAAGCACGCTCGTCTGAGCGCTTGCGGTGCCCGCGATCAGGAAGACGGCTGATCCAAGTCCGAGAGCGGCGGCAGATCGATGGTAGCGCCGACCGAGCGCATCCGAGCGAGCACGCGATCGACGTCCTCCGGCGCGAGCTCGAGGCGCGCCATGGCGAAGAAAAGCATGTGCATGCCCATGTCGCGCCGATTGTTGGGGTCTTCCGACAAGTACCGACGCCACTGGCGTCCGCTGGCAAGCCCGAATAGGCCGGCCATCTTGCCGCTGCTGAATCCGAGCTCGGTCTTGAGCGCTTCGAGGTCCGCCGGCGACGGAGGTGTGTAGGGCATTGATGGATCCAAGAGCGCGAGCAAACGCGCGAAAGAGGACTTTCATTTTCGGCTTTCCTTTCGGAGTGTCGAACCGCACGGGGTGCGCAGCTCAGTGTGTCGAAGCATAGTACCCAAAGGGTACGCGGTCAAGTTTTTCATCCACCAGCCCGCCGCAGAGCGGGCTTTTTTCTTTTCGGGGTCTACATGCGGCTGCCCACTCCCGTTGAAGCAACCGGCTACGCCGGATCGGTCGTTTCGATCGGTGCATCTCTGACGCTGACCGACATCGGAATCATCGTCGGCATCATTACGGCGCTTCTCACCTTTGGCTTTAACGCCTGGTACATCCGGCGCAAGGACAGGCGAGAAGTAGAGGAGCACGCGGCACGCATGCAGGCCTTGGAGGCGCTGCGCGATGAGTAAGCAACGAATCGCCGCGGCGCTGCTGACCATGTCCGCGGCCGGCTTTGCCGCATGGCAGGCGTCGGAGGGGTTCACCGATCGCGCCGTGATCCCGACCAAGGGGGATGTTCCCACTATCGGCCATGGATCGACGCGCTATGAGGACGGCCGTCCAGTTCGCATGGGGGACCGGATCACGCGCGACCGAGCCGCGGTGCTGGCCAGGAACCTCCTGACGCAGGACGAGAAGCGATTCGCGGCAAGCCTACCCGGCGTGAAGCTGTACCAGGACGAGTTCGATCTGTACATGGACTTCGTGGGGCAGTTCGGCATCGGAAACTGGCGCAAGCCTAAGTCCCCGCGCACCTGGCTGCTGAAGGGCGACTACGTGGGCGCATGCAAGGCACTGCTGAACTGGCGGTATGCCGCCGGCTATGACTGCTCGACTCCCGGCAACAAGCGGTGCTACGGCGTCTGGACGCGCCAGCTCGAGCGGCACCGCAAATGCATGGAGGCGCAATGATGGTGGCGCTGGCTGCTTTCCCATGGCGCTGGATAGCCGCCATGGCTGTGGGGGCTGGGATGTTCGCCGCCGGCTGGACGGCCAATGGCTGGCGGAAGGATGCCGAGATGGCGGAGTTGACCGCGGCTCGCGCGCGAGCGGATCTGACAACGGCGAATCAGGCGATCGGCGAGCTGCGGGCAGCCAGCGCCGACATCCGGGCCCGGGCCGACGAGTACCGCGGCATCACGACCCAGCTGGACGCCGCTGCCAGCGCCATCCGAAAGGAACTGAAAAATGCGAAGCCTCTGCCTGCTGATTGTCGCCCTGATGATTTCCGGATGCGCAAGCTGTCCGACGCCGTCGACGCTGCCAAGCGAGCCGCTGCCGCTCGATAGCGCACTCGCCGCAGACTGCGTGGTGCCGGACGCGCCGACGGTGGCGAGCTATGACGTGTGGCAGGAGTGGATAACCGTGGTGCTGGCTTCGCTTGGCGACTGCGCCGCGCGACATCGCAAGACCGTGGAGGCCTGGCCAAGGTGAGCGCCGCCACCAATAGGTAGAAGCCACGGGCACTGTTATTTTGTACAGTATCCGTATGCCGTACGACCATGACTTCCAGTTCCCTGAGCAGCCGATTTACAAGATTGGGAAGAACCCGTGCTATCGGTGCTCGAAGCCGCGCATCTATACCGAGTACGCCTACCGAGTCTGGTACCTGAGATACGACTGCCCGATCGAGGAGCTGTGCCCCGGCGTGGTGGAATGCGAGCACTTCAGTCGGGAGCCCGGTGTGGACTAGCCCTGTTCAAAACGTCGCGTAAGTGTTTGATTCTATTAGGACGTATCGGATTGTTTTTGACGCTATTTCACGCCGCAGATTGTTACGGTAAGTCTTTGATCTATAACAAAGAAACGCGCATCTACGACTTGTACCGAAATAGCAGTAGACATCGCGCCGCGCCGCCTTGCGTGCCTTGATCGGGGAAATCCGCTTGGCGTCGTCCGGCTCGCCCCCGGCGCCCCATGCGCTCAAGCGCTGGGCCCAGCGATCGAGCGCGGGATCCGAATAGGCGCCGCCGTACAAGGTCTCCGTGCCGTGCAGCCGCAGATAGACGAAATCCGCGGTCACGTCCTCGACGTAGGGCCAGTCGGCAACCGCATCGGAGACCACCAGCGCGACGCGATGCTTGCGCAGCAGCGCGGGAAATTCCGGCGTACAGAAGCTGGCATGGCGGATCTCGATGGCGTGGCGCAGGCGCCGTTTGCGCGTCGGCTCGCACCAGGGATCCTTGACGCGGCCATCGTGCTGGCTGGCCAGCTTCCTGGCCTCGTCGGTGGTGCGAGGCAGCATCGCGAGGAAGCGTTCCAGCCGGTCCGGTTTGAAGCTGAAATTCGGCGGGAATTGCCACAGGAAGGGCCCCAGCTTTTCCTGCAGCGCCAGCACTCCCGAGGCAAAGAAATTTGCCATGGCCGGGCGCGCCTTTTCGTCGCGGAAGCGCAGCATGTGGGTCAGATAGCGCGGTCCTTTTACGGCGAAGACAAAGCCCGGTGGGGTCGCCTCGTACCAGGCGCGGTAGCTGCCGATGGTCTGCAGCGAATAGTGCGAGCCGTTGATCTCGATCGTGTCGACGGCGCGCGCGGCGAATTCGAGTTCGCGCGCCTGGGCCAGTCCCTTCGGATAGAAGACGCCACGCCAGCCCTCGTAGCGCCACCCCGAGATGCCGATTCGAATAGTCATCGGATTGCGCCGGCGAGCGCCCATTCGCCTTGCGTGGTGGCGAGGGCTTCGCTGGGCGACGAATGATCGATATGGACGATCATACGCGAGCGCCGGCAAATTACAGGTGCCGCGACATCCACCGCGCGCGTAGGAACCGGCCTACGCCAGTCTCCGTTGCCGACCGATCCCTGCTGCGCGGCATGGCCCCTACATTGCACTTAAGCCGCAGCGGATCGCGGCAATTGCCAGGAGCTCGGTTATGTCGTTTGCACTATTCCTGATTGGACTGCTGATCCTCGTCGGCGGCATTGCCTGGGGCCTGATCACGGCCGGCGTGCCGGAGACCTACGTCGCCATCGCCTGTGTGATCGTGCTGGGCCTTGGCATCATGGGCGCGGTGTCGCGCACCCGGACCAAGGACCCGTCATAACGGCATCAGGCGCGCGGCGAGTCGGGGCTGGGGCTGGAGGCCGATGAGGGCGAGCGAGTCGAAGCAGCCAAAGGGGGCGAAGGAGGCGAAGGAGGCGAAGAGGGCGCCTGCTCCATCGCTGGCGCCCCCGTCCGGACCGCCGCCCCGCGTTGGCTCAACCACATGCTGGCCAGCACCAGCACCATGCCGGCCAGTTGCGGCGCGCTGAGCCACTGATCCAGCAAGCCCCATCCCAGCAGCACTGCGCTCACCGGGCTCAGAAAGCCCAGCGACGCCACCGCCGGCGGCCCAAGCCGCGCGATGCCGCGAAACCACAGCACATAGGTCAGCGCGGTGCCGACCAGTCCCAGATAGAGGAATCCCAGCACATTGGCCTGTGTCAGCGGGCCGAGCGGGGGTTCGTAGCAGAGCGCGACAGGCAGCAGCAGGATGCCGCCCGCCACCAGTTGCCATGCGGTGAAGGTCAGCGCGGATACCGGCGGTTGCCAGCGCCGCGTCAGCACCGTGCCGAGCGCCATCGAGGCGGCGCCCAGCAGGCCGGCGGCCACGCCTGCGGTATCGAGCGCCGCCTTGGGCGTCAGCACCAGCAGCGCCACGCCCGCCATGCCCCCGATCGCGGCGACCACGGCCACCGGCCGGATCGCGTTGCCCAGCAGCAGCCGGGAGAACAGGATCACGATCAGCGGCTGCACGGCGCCCAGCGTCGCCGCGACGCCGCCCGGCAGGCGGTAGGCGGCGACAAACAGCATCGCCTGGAACACCGAGAAATTCAGCGCGCCGAGCACGAATACCCGCAGCCACCAGCCGCGCTGCGGCAATTGGCGGACCCACAGCAACAGCAGCAGCCCGGCCGGTAGCGCGCGCAACATCGCTACCGTCAGCGGATAGCCGCCGGGCAGCAGGCCCGTCGTGACGACATAGGTGCTGCCCCAGATCGCCGGGGCCAGGCCGGTCAGCAGCAGGTCGGTGGCGCGGTTCATGATGCTTGCCTCAGGCGAAATCGAGTACTTCGGCCAGGGGGCGGCGCGGCTTTTGCGGCCAGTTGCCCGGCGCCGCATGGCCGACCGCCACCAGGATGGCCGGCACCTCGTCGGGCCGCAGCGCGAATTCGCGTGCCACGCCCTGCGGGTCGAAGCCGGTCATCGGACCGGTTGCCAGGCCCATGCCCTGCGCGGCCAGCATCAGCGTGGCGGCGCCCAGCGAGGCGGTGCGGATCGCTTCGTCGCGCCGGCTCTGCGGCTGCTCCAGATATTGGCCGCGCGCCGCATCGACCCAGGTCTGCACCATGCCGGCCGGCATCAATCCGGCTTCGACGGACGGCTGAAGCCGTTGCGCCAGCGTGGCCGGATCGGCCAGCACGCCGCAGACGATAAAGACGACCGCCGCATCGGTGACTTTTGGCTGGTTCCAGGCGACCGCGCGCAGTCGTGCTTGGCTTCGGCGGTCCGGACCGCGATGAAGCGCCAGTTCTGCAGGTTGTAGGCGGTGGGCGCGCGAGTGGCCAGCGCGGTCAGCGTCTCGATTTGCGCGTCGGACAGCGGACGCGCGGCATCGAAGAAGTTGGCGGAGATGCGCTGCTCGATGGCGTCGATGACGGGATGGCTCATGGTCGTTCCAGCTCCGAAATGGTGTCGTTGGATGTCGTTGGATGTCGCCGAATGTCTGGTGTCAGTATCGGCGCAATGGCCATTGGGACGGCCGTTTATTCACGGTCAAAGATTAATCGCCATCCTCGCGCGTTGAAATATGCGATATGCTCACCACAATCTTTACCAGTAGTGAATAGTCGGGTGAAATAACCGTGGACCATTTGACGGCGCTGCGCGTATTTCGAGAAGTCGTCGAGCGCAACAGCTTTGCCGCGGCGGCGCGGCGGCTTTGCCTGTCTCCGGCGGCGGTCAGCAAGAACATTGGCGAGCTGGAGGCGCATCTGTCCACGCGGCTGCTGAACCGCACCACGCGGCGGCTCAGCCTGACCGAGGCCGGCCAGCAGTACTACACGCAGATTGCGCAGATTCTCGACGACCTCGACGAGGCGGATCGCGCGCTGGGCCCGATGCAGAGCGAGCCCACCGGCACGCTGCGCGTCAGCGCGCCGATGTCGCTGACGCTGACGCAGCTGGCCGATGCGATCCCGCAGTTCCTGTGCCGCTATCCGCAGCTGTCGCTGGATCTGCGCCTCGACGATCGCCGCGTCGATCTCGTCAAGGAGGGTTTCGATGTCGCGATTCGCGGCAGCGACAAGCTCGAAGATTCCAGCCTCGTCGCACGCAAGCTGATGTCGATGACGCACGTGCTGTGCGGCGCGCCGGCGTATTTTTCGCGGCATGGCGTGCCCGATTCACCCGAAGCCTTGCGCCAGCACGAATGCGTGCAATTCAGCTTGTCCGGCCACGCTCGGCTATGGAGCTTTCGAAAGCATGGCGCGCAGGGCGATATCCAGGTCGACGTGCCGATCGACGGCCGCTACAAGGTCACCTCCAGCCTTGCCGTGCGCGAGGCGCTGCTGGCGGGCTTCGGCATCAGCCTGATTCCGCTGGTCTATGTGCGCAACGATATCGAGCAGGGGCGGCTCGTCACCGTATTGGACGAATGGTCCACCGTCGAGACGCATGTCTATGCCGTCTATCCGTCGCGGCGGTATCTCAATTCGAAGGTGCGCGCCTTCGTCGATTTCCTGATCGAGACCCTGGCCTGAACGCTCGGGGCTGCCGCATCGCGCCTTCGAGCCTTAACCTGCGTTCAAGGCAGCCATGCCGCGTGGGGCGGGCAAGCCGTCCTAGACTGGCTTCGTCCTGTCCGACCCACACCATAAAAGGCAGCGCCCATGATCCGTCTTCCATCCTTGCGCCGGCTTTGCGCCGGCCTGGCGCTGGCCGTTGCCACGCCAATGGCGATCGCGCAGTCCGCATCGTCATCATCGTCCGCCGGCACCAGCTACCCGGAACGCCCGATCCGCCTGCTGCTGGGGCAAGCCGCCGGCGGCGCGGTGGACACCATCGCCCGCATGCTGGCCGAGCGCCTCGGCGCGACGCTGCGGCAGCCGGTGGTGGTGGAGAACCGGCCCGGCGCCGGCGCGATGATTGCGGCGGAGGCCGTGGCACGCGCGCCTGCGGATGGCTATACGCTGGCCCTGCTCGACGAAGGCGCGCTGACGGTCAATCCGGTGCTGCAGAAGAAGATTGCCTACGACGTTCTCAAGGATTTCAGTTACCTCGGCACCGTTGCGCGCATCCCGCTGGTGATGGTGGCGCATCCCTCGCTGAACGTCGCGACGTCCGACGAATTGGCGCGCTACAGCAAGGCCCATCCGTCGGCATTGAGCTACGCGTCGGCGGGCGTCGGCAGCCCGCCGCACCTGGCCTTCGAAGCCTACAAGCAACAGTCGGGCGCAATCGTTGCGCATCTGCCCTATCGCGGCGGTGCGCCGGCCCTGGCCGATGTGGTGGCCGGCCATGTGCACCTGACCTTCATCGACACCAATCTTGGCAGCCAGTATGCGAAGACGGGCCGCGTCAAGCCGATCGCCGTGTCGACGCGCCAGCGCAGCCCCTTGCTGCCGGCCGTGCCGACCTTCGAGGAGGCCGGCCTGAAGGGCTTCGAATTCGCGCCGTGGGTCGGGGTGGTGGGACCGGCGGGGCTGCCGGCGCCGGTGGCCGAGCGCATTGCGCAGGCGCTGCAGACCGTGCTGGCCGACCGCGACCTGCTGGCGCGCGTGCGAGGCAGCGGCTTCGAGCCCTTCGCCAGCGGCAGCACCGCGTTCGCGGCACTGATCCGGCAGGATCTGGAGGCCCGCCGCACGCTGATCCGCGAACGGAATATCCGGCTCGAGAACTGAACCGCCGCAGCACCCGCCCACCGCCGAACCCTTATCGCTCGCTCCCATGACCAAGACCTTGTTGCTCGATGCCGTCCCCGGCGCCAATGCCGGCGCCGATCTCGATACCTTCGTCGATGCCTGCCTGATCCTTGCCGCCCAGGGCCATGCCGCGGGGCTGGCCGGGCAGATCACGATGCGCGATCCCGACTCCGGCGGCATGGTTACGCTCGCGCTCGGTACGGGCATGGAAGAGGCCAGCGCCGCCAATGTGCTGCTGGTCGATGCGGAACTGAACACGCTGCAGGGCAAGGGCCGGGCCAATCCCGGCGTGCGCTTCCACAGCTGGATCTATCGCCACCATCCGGAGGTCAGGGCGATCGTGCATACCCATCCGCCGGCGTTGTCGGCGCTGTCGATGCTGGGCATGCCGATGCCGGTGGCGCATATGGATGCGGCGATGTTCCACGACGACTGCGGCTTCCTGGCCCACTGGCCAGGCGTGCCGACCGGCGACGACGAAGGCGAACTGATCTCGGGCGCGCTGGCGGGGCGGCGTACCGCCTTCCTGGTCAATCATGGCGCCGTCTGCACCGGTGCGACGCTGCAGGAGGCCGTCTACCTGAACGTGTTCGCCGAGCGCAATGCCCGCATGTGCCTGGACGCGCTGGCCGTCGGGCCGCTGCAGCAGGTCGATCCGGCGGCTGCGCGCGAGGCGCACGACTTTCTGCTGCAGCCGGCAATCGTCAACGCGACCTTTGCGTACTGGGTCCGCCAGGCGAAAACGACGCTGCGCCGTTGATACATGGGCCGCGCGCTATCGCGTCGCGATGCGGGCCGCGGCCGCCTCGATCGCGCGGATGGCCCGGCTGACCGCCTGGCTCGGGGTCGTGCCGCTGCGGTGGATCAGCACCACATGGCGATGCAGGTTGGCGCCTTCGATGGCGAGGCGATGCAGCCCGCGCGCCGTGATGGCGATGTCGGGCAGATCGCGCGGCAGGATCGTGGTGCCGACGCCCTGCATCGCCAGGTCGAGCGACATGCTGACCGAATTGCTCTCGACGGCGATCGACAACGGCGCCGGCAATTCCCGTTCGATCACGCGCCGCAGCGCGTACGGGCGCGGCGGCACGATCAGCGGCCGCTGCGCCAGCGCGGCGACGCTCAGCGTTCCCGGTGTCGGCGCGCCCGGCTCGCGGCTATAGGCGGCGATCTGCTCGATGCACAGCCGCCGCAGCGCCACCGCGTCGGTATCGACGGCGAGGTCGTAGACCAGGCCGATATCGGCGAGCCCGCGTTCGACCCGTTCCACCACATCGGGCGAGCTGGCGTTGAACACGCCGAGCGTGATGCCCGGGTGCGCGGCCCGCAGCGAGGCGACGACCTCCGGAATCAGATAGGCCGCCAGCGTATTGACGGTGGCGATCGTCACGCGCCCATGGCCGCCGGCCGAGGTTTGCCGCGCGACGTCCAGCGCGCTGTCCACCATGCCGAATCCCTGATCGATATCGCCGACCAGGCGTTCTCCCAGCGGCGTCGGCCGCATGCCGCGCCCGTGGCGGTCGAACAGTGGCGCCCCGAGGAACGTTTCCAGCGCGGCGATCTGCTTGCTGACGGCGGCCTGCGTGATGCCGAGCGAAGTGGAGGCGGCGCGCAGCGATCCGGCGCGCGCGACGGCGAGAAAGGTGCGAAGCAGGCGGTCTTTGTCTTGCATCGAGGGAGGGCGCTGGACAGTATCGGACGAAGCACGTGCTCCGTGGCGTCTGCATTGGAATCGATTCAACCGGCACTGTCCATCGGGGCCCGTGCTATGGTTCCGATACCGTTTCCCGCGATCCCATGCCTGCCGGCCAGTTCCAGCTCCTCCCTTGCGCGTTGCCCGGTGTGCTCGCCGTCCAGGCCAGCTCGCGGCACCGTTTCGCCCGCCATACGCACGAACAGTTCGGCATCGGCGTGGTCGAGCGGGGCGCGCAGCGCTCGGCCAGCGGCCGTGGCGAGGTGCAGGCGGTCGCCGGCGACATCATCACGGTCAATCCCGGGGAGGTGCACGACGGCATGCCGCTCGACGACGCCGGGCGGTCGTGGCGCATCCTGTATTTCGATCCCGAGGTGGTCGCGCCAGTCTGTCACGATGTGAGCGAAGGGGCCACGCGGCTCGGGGAATTCCTGCTGCCGGTGCTGAGCGATCGCGCCTCGGCCACGGTCTTCACGCAATTGTTCGACGCGATGACCGGGGGCAATGCCCCGGATACGGCCTTGCGTCGCGACAGCCTGCTGTTGATGCTGGTCGCGCGCACGATGGATTGCCGGCAAGGCATGCGGGACGGCGACGGCACCCCGGCGGCGATTGCCCATGCGCTGGCGCGCATCGACGACGACCCCTCGGTGCCGGTGACGCTGGACGAGCTCGCCCATGCCAGCGGCCTGAGCCGCTTCCAGGTGCTGCGCGCCTTTACCCGGGCCACCGGACTGACGCCGCATGCCTATCTGGTGCAGCGGCGGATCGACCTCGCGCGTCGCCTGATCGCGCGCGGCGAGCCGCTGGCCGATGCGGCAATCGGCAGCGGTTTTGCCGATCAGAGCCATATGACGCGCATCTTCGTGAAGAAATACGGCCTGTCGCCCAGTGCCTATGCCGCCGTCGCCACCGGGCGGTCCCTGCGCTGACGGGTACCGTCCCAAGGACCGGTTTCCGCGCCGCTGCAATTTCGTTCAAGACGCCCGCCACGCCGCGGCCTAGCCTTAGGCATCCAACGATGCGGAGGCGGCCATGGCCGGCAAAACCGAAGGTTATTTCTATCTGGCGCTGGCCATGATCCTGGTCGGCAGTACCGTCATTGCCAGCAAGGTGATCGCGGCGGGGCTGCCGCCGTTCACTGCGACGGCGCTGCGCTTTGCCATCGCCTTGCCCGGCTTCCTGTTGCTGATGAAGCTGACCGGCACGCGCATGCCGGCCATCGGCCGTGGCGACGGGTTGCTGCTCGTACTGCAGGCGGTCGCCGGCAGCGTCGGCTATACCACCTTGCTGATCTCCGGCCTGCGGATGACCTCGGCCGCGGACGCCGGCGTGATCATCGGCACGCTGCCCGTGGTGTCGGCGCTGGTTTCGATCGTCGTGCTGAAGGAGCGCCCGGGCGTCGCCTTGCTGCTCGCCATCGGGCTGGCGACGGCCGGCGTGCTCGCGGTGGCGGTGCCGGGAGAAGGTGCCGACGGCGGCCGGGGCACGTGGCTTGGCAACGCCCTGGTGATGGGCGCGGTGGTCTGCGAGAGCCTGTTCATTCTGCTGAACAAGCGGCTGCGCCAACCGCTGCAGCCGCTGGCGCTGTCGACCGTGATGACGGCGATCGGCCTGGCCGCGTCCATCGTTCCCGCGTTGTTCGAGGCGCCATGGCGGCATGGACTGCCGAGCGGGGCGCTGGCGGCGGTGCTGTATTACGCGCTGGTGCCCACCGTGGCGGGCTTCGTGCTGTGGTATGCGGGCTCCGCGCGCACGACCGGCACCGAGGCATCGCTGTTCACCGCGCTGGCGCCGGTATCGGCGGTGGCGATGGCCTTTCTGCTGCTGGGCGAGCCGGTCGGCACGAGCCAGCTCGTCGGCATCGGCTGTGTGGTGGTGGCCGTGCTGAGTCTGGTGCTGGTCGGCAAGCGCAATCCGGCCGGACCGCGCAAGGCTGCATGCCGCAAGCATGCGTCCCGCAAGCACGCATGCGGGCTAGCGGAGCGATCGTGAGCGCGCGGCGCCGCCCGCGGGCATAAACGCGCGCGGCGTCGTGCCGAGATAGCGGCGGAACACCGCGATAAAGCTGCTGACGCTGGCATAACCGAGATCGAGCGCGATCGCCGTGACGCTGTGGCCGGCGGCGAGCCGCTCCATCGCCGCAAGCAGCCGCATCTGCTGCCGCCACTGGCCGATGGTCCAACCGGTCTCGGCCTGGAAGCGCCGTGTCAGCGTGCGGCGGCTCATGCCGATGCGTGCGGCCCAGCCATCGAGACCGGTGTTGTCGTCCGGCGCGGCCAGCATCCGCGTCGCCATCCGCACCAGCCGCGGCTCGCGCGGCATCGGCAGGAACAGCGTCTGCGCAGGCTCGCGCGCGAACGCGTCGGCAAACACGGCGAGGTAGTGATCGAGGGCGGTGCCGGTGGGCGCTTCGTTGCTCGTCAGCGCGCCGAGCAGCGCGTCCAGCAGCGGCGACAGCCTGGCCACCTTGACCGTGTCCGGCATCGCGGCGCGGCTCCACGTACCGTCGAAATACAGGCTGGTGCCGACCATGCCGCCCTGCACGCTCGCGCCATGCACGATGCCGGGCGGAATCCACGCGATGCAGCCCGTCGGCATCACCCATCGGCCGCCGTCGGCCTCGATGGCCACCACGCCCGTCCGGATCGTGAAGAGCTGTCCGTCGTCATGACGATGCGGACGGCGCTCGCGGATGCCGGCGTGCGACAGCCGGCGGATGTGCTTCAGCGACACGGTGATCGAATGGTTGGCCCGATTGCATTATCGGTTGACATTCTAGCGTTGGCGGGCAAGGCGTGCGCCCCCTAGACTGCCTGCATTGCCCGATACCGGCCACTCACGGAGCCATTCGATGACATCTGCCACGCCATCCCGACCGTTCGCCGAGACCCACGGAGACCGCGCATGAAGCCGGAAGCCATGCTCCCCGACCATGTCGATGCCGTACAGGCCGACGGCATCACCGTACGCAAGGGCAGTGTCGGCGCGTTCCTCGCCAGCTGGCGCGTGCTGTCCGATCCCGCGCAATCCAACGAGAGCCGTGCCGCGGCGAGAAAGGACCTGATCGCGCTGATTCCGGCCCTGACCGCGCTGGGGCTGTTCGACGTGCTCGAGCCGCGCGATCCGCAACTGCGCGCGCTGATTGCACAAGGCCGCGGCGGCGCCTGAGCACCCGCCGCGGCCTTGTGCCGGCGTGGTCCGGATCAGACCAGCGTCAGGCGCACGTCGATGTTGCCGCGCGTCGCGTTCGAATACGGGCAGACGACGTGGGCCTTGTCGACCAGCGCCTGCGCGGTCTCGCGCGCCACGCCCGGAATCGAGATCTGCAGCTCGACCTCGATGCCGAAGCCCGTCGGGATCTGGCCGATGCCGACGTTGCCGGTGATCGTGGTCTCGGCGGGCAGGGCGACTTTCTCGCGGCCGGCGACGAACTTCAGGGCGCCAAGGAAACAGGCCGAGTAGCCGGCGGCGAACAGCTGCTCGGGGTTGGTGCCGGGACCGCCGGCGCCGCCCAGTTCGCGCGGCGTGCTCAGCTTGACCTCAAGCGCGCCATCGGACGAGACGGCGCGGCCGTCACGGCCGCCGGTGGCTTGGGCTTGGGCACGGTACAGGACTTTTTCGATCGACATGGTTGGCTCCTTCGGGTTGATGGCCGGGTTCTGCTTCAGGGTTGGACTTCAGGGTTTTGCTTCAAGGTTTTGCTTCGGGTTTTTGCTTCAACATAGTGTGCTATTACATAGCGTGCTATATAAATTCGTCAAGTCAGGGCGCGTCGCCATCCCTTGCGGCTCAGTCGACCGCGTTCCGGGCGATCTTCGCCGTCACGCTGTCGAGCTTGCGCTTCAGGCTGGTCAGTTCTTCGACGCTGCACGCCGACGCGCACAACACCGACTCCGGGACCTTGCCGGCCTGTGTCTTCAGCGCGCGGCCGGCCTTGGTCAGGCTGACGATGACCTGACGCTCGTCCGCCGCCGCGCGGGCCCGCGAGACCAGCTCCTGCGTCTCGAGGCGCTTGAGCAACGGCGTCAGCGTGGCCGAATCCAGATTCAGCCGGGCACCGATCTCCGACACCGTCAGGCCGTCCTGTTCCCACAGCACCATCATCACCAGGTATTGCGGGTAGGTCAGGCCCAGCGGGCGCAGCAGCTTGCGGTACAGCTTGTTCAGCGCGAGCGAGGCCGAATAGACCGAGAAACAGAACTGCCGGTCCAGCAGCAGCGCGGTGGCAGGGTCGATTCGGGAGTTCGATGCGGCGTTCATGGAGCAGAATATAGATCGTGCGCGATTGAATAGCAAGAGATTTATTTCCGGGAATACCGATGGAGGGCGAGGATGGAGGGCCGGGCATCTTTCGCGGATACCCGGCCCGCCATCGTCAAGCCGCCACTTCCATCAACGCATCGACCACCACCACGCCATCCGGGCTCGCCATCACCGGGTTCAGGTCGACCGACCGGATCGCGCCGCCCGCGGCGTGCACCATCCTGCCGACCGACACCGCGGTGCGGCACAGCGCCGCCATGTCAACGGCCGCTTCGCCACGCACGCCGGCCAGCAGCGGGGCGATGCGAAGCGTGCGCAGCGCGCGGGCGACATCGTCTTCCTCGCAGGTCGCCAGCAGCACCGCGGTGTCGCGCAGCGCCTCGACATACTTGCCGCCGTCGCCGACCACCAGCACCGCGCCGAACACCGGGTCCCAGTGCGCGCCGATCATGCATTCGCGCTGCCCTCGCACCATCGCCGCGACGATGACGCCCTCGGCCTCGACACCCATGCCGGCCAGCGTGGCCATCTGCCGCTCGAATGCCGCGACGATCGAATCGGCGTCGTTGCAGCCGAGCGCCACCAGACCGTGTTCGCTCTTGTGTGGCACCGCGGCCGCGCAGGCCTTGACCGCGACGGGGCCATCGAGCGCACGCCAGGCCGACACCGCCTCATCGGCGCTGCGGCACAGGCGATGCGCGACGACCGGAACGCCGGCCTCGGCC
>NZ_JCBAJO010000269.1:0-5696 GCF_059772245.1 Cupriavidus sp. R6-3 | reverse complement strand
GCGGCAAGGCGCTGTATTGCGGCGGCGTGCGCGCCGATCCCGATGACGACGCGGCCATCGACGCGCTGGTCCGCGCCCATGCGGAAGGCGCGGAGCGGCCGGCCGGCACCTGCCGGATGGGCATCGATGCGCTGTCGGTGGTCGATCCGCAATTGCGCGTGCGTGGGGTCGAGGCGCTGCGCGTGGCCGATGCGTCGATCATGCCGACGCTGGCCGGCGGCGATGCCGATGCGCCGGCGATCATGATCGGCGAGCGCGCGCACGACCTGATCCGCCACGGTCCGCGGGTACGGCTGCGTGCGCTGGAGACCTTGCTGGCGCGCGCCTGAGCGGCGCCCTGCGAAAGGCGGCCGCCGGTTTTTCCAGCAATTGCCGCATTCCTTTCCCTTTTCGGTACGCCGGTACAGGCGCAGCGGCCCGCTTGGCCCGCGCGGCCGGGCGGAAGCCTTACCCTGTGGGCCCACCATGGAAGGGAGAGCCACCGTGCAATACACAAGGACAAGCAGGGCCGCGGTCTCGCATGCCGGCTGGCCGGACGTGGACACGCGCCATCGCCAGCCGCCCGCCAGCACCGCCACCGCCGCCACCGCCGCCACCGCCACCACCACCACGGCCCTGCTGCCGTCCCATCGCATCGACTGGATCGAAAGCGACGGCAACCACGCCCCCGATCCTGGCGCCGACGGATTGCGGCGTGTCTGGATCGCCCTCGGGGCCTTGACGCGCCATCATCGCGCGCTGGCGACCGTGGTCATGGCCACGGCGATGTCGCTGCCGATCGGCCTGGCGGGCGCCGTTGTGCTGGTCCGCGGCGACCCGCGATCGCTCAACCCGGGCGTGGCAATGATCATCGCGGCCACGGGCCTGTGGTGCGGCACCTGCTGCCTATCCTGTCTGGATGAATGCCGGCGCCTGCTGCGCGACAGCGAGTCCAACGAGTAGTCCTGAGCGCAACTCCTGCAATCAAGCCGGCCAGGCCCGCTCGATCAGCCGTCCCAGCTGCGCGGCGCTGCCGTCGAGCGTGCCGAACACGCGCCCATGCTGCCGTTCCAGGCGGCTGGCGACGAAGCGCTCGGCGCTGTCGGCATCGGCATGCGCGAGCATCAGCGCCGCCTGCGCGGTCAGCACCAGGCCCTGGGCGAAACGGCGCGCGCAGGTCTCCTGCTCTTCCAGCGCGGCGCGCAGCATCGCCTGCAGCGAAGCGAGTTCGGCACGCACCGCGGCATGCCCGCCGGCGCGCTGGCCGAGATCCTGCAGCAGCCGCAGCGCATCGTCGGGACTGCGCTGGATCGCGCGCAGCACGTCCAGGCACATGATGTTGCCCGACCCTTCCCAGATCGAATTGACCGGCGCCTCGCGGTAGAGCCGCGCCATCGGCCCCTCCTCGACGTAGCCGTTGCCGCCCCAGACCTCCATTGCCTCGCCGGTGGCCTCAATCGCGCGCTTGCAGATCCAGAACTTGGCGGCGGGCGTCACGATGCGTTTCCATGCGCCGGCCAGCGGGTCGGTAGCGGCATGCTCGAACGCATGCGCGAGCTCCATCATCAGCAGCGTCGCGGCCTCGCTCTCGAGCGCGAGATCGGCCAGCACATTGCGCATCAACGGCTGATCGGCAAGCCGCTTGCCGAAGGCGCTGCGATGGCGCGCATGGTGGATCGACTGCACCAGCGCGGTTCGCAGCAGCGCCGCGCTGCCGATCACGCAATCGAGCCGGGTATTGGTGGCCATCTCGATGATGGTCGGAATGCCGCGGCCTTCCTCGCCGATCAGGATGCCGCTGGCGCCGCGGAATTCGACCTCGCTGCTGGCGTTGGAGCGGTTGCCGAGCTTGTCCTTGAGCCGCTGGATCTGGATCGCGTTGCGGCTGCCGTCGTCGCGAAAGCGCGGCACGAAGAAGCACGACAGCGGTCCGTCCTCGGCGCCCATGCGGGCCACCACCAGATGCGCGTCGCACATCGGCGCGGAGAAGAACCACTTGTGGCCGGTCAGCGCGTACTCGGCGCCGCGACCCTCGCCGCGCACCGGTCGCGCCACCGTGGTGTTGGCGCGCACGTCCGAGCCTCCCTGCTTCTCCGTCATGCCCATGCCGATCATTACCGCGCGCTTGTCGCGCCAGGGCAGGTCCTCGGGATCGTGCGCGGTGGCGTACAGCCGCGGCGCCAGTTCGCTGAACAGCGCGGCCTCCTTCTGCAGCACAGGGATGCTGGCGAAGGTCATCGTCGCCGGGCACAGCGAGCCCGATTCGAGCTGCGCCTGCAGGAAGTAGCCGGCGGTGCGCGCGGCCCAGGCGCCGGGACGTGGCTGTGCGAACGGCAGCGCGTGCAGCTGGCGGCTGCGCAGCAGCGACAGCAGCGCATGCCAGCTCGGGTCGAAGCGGACCTGGTCGATCCGTTCGCCGGTGCGGCTGTGAGTATGCAGTTCGGGCGGATGGCGATTGGCCTGGTCGGCCCACGCCTGGACCTCCGGCTGGCCCAGCGTCGCGCCGAACTCGCGCAGTTCGCCGGCATGCCAGCCGCCGCCGAGGCGTTCGAGCGCGGCGCCGAGCGCGGTGTCGATGGCGAACGGATTGTGGTGCGCCAGGTCGGGGACCTGGTTGAAGACGCGGTGGGTGGCGGCGTCGCTGGTGCTCATGGTGTCTCCTGTGGCGGACGGTCCTGTCTCTGCCCATGCCGTTACCGTTGCAATCGTTGGCGGCCTGCGATCGTTGGCGCCGGATCCGTCGGTGGCCAATCGTCGGTGGCCAATCGTCGGCGACCAATCGTCGCCGGCCCGGCGCGCGTGCGCAAGCACGCTGTCTGCATGGTAGAGCAACGCGCGAGCCCCCGGCTGCGGCGGACGCAGGCGGCTCGGGCGTCACGCCGACGGCCGATCCGATACCGCAGCGCACCACAGTCCGAATGAAACAAGGCTGGCGCAGCCAGTCCCCTTGTGCTTAAATTGGCCCCGTTGGATGAAACAGGGGTGCCGTGCGGATTGGCCGCGCGGCTGAGAGAGTCCCTTCGAACCCGATCCGGTTAGTACCGGCGTGGGAAGTTTCACTGAAGACCGCAGTTCCCGCCGGCGCGCATTCCAGCCGCGCCAGCATGGTCCCCGAGGGACATGCTCACAGGACTCCTGGTTTCGTCCATCCCCCAAAGAGAGAGGACGATATCCATGGCCCGCAATCACGCCGCCCCCGCCGCATCCTTCGAATCGCTCGAAAGCGATCTCGACCAGAAGTTCGCCTATCCCGCTTCGACCAAGACCTATCTGACCGGCAGCCGTCCGGACATCCGCGTGCCGATGCGCACCATCCTGCAGACCGCCACGCGCACCGAGCACGGCGAGATGCCGAACCCGCCGATCCCGGTCTACGACACCTCGGGCCCGTACAGCGACCCGGACGTGCGCATCGACCTGAAGGCCGGCCTGCCGCCGGTGCGGGCCAAATGGATCGAGGAACGCGGCGATACCGAGGTGCTGCCGGGCCTGTCGTCCGAGTACGGCCGCGCGCGGGCCAACGATCCGGCCACCGCGCACCTGCGTTTCGCGCAGCTGACCAATCCGCGCCGCGCCAAGGCCGGCGCCAATGTCACGCAGATGCACTACGCCCGCCGCGGCATCGTCACGCCCGAGATGGAGTACATCGCGCTGCGCGAATCGCTGAACCTGCAGGCGCTGTACGACAAGCCCGAGTACAAGGCGCTGCTGCGCCAGCATCCCGGCAATGCGCTGGGCGCCGGCCTGCCGCTGCGGCCGGAGGACATCACGCCGGAATTCGTGCGCCAGGAAGTGGCCGCCGGCCGCGCGATCATCCCCGCCAACATCAACCACACGGAACTCGAGCCGATGATCATCGGCCGCAATTTCCGCGTGAAGATCAACGGCAACCTGGGCAATTCGGCGGTGACCTCGTCGCTGGCCGAGGAAGTCGAGAAGATGGTCTGGTCGATCCGCTGGGGCGCCGACACCATCATGGACTTGTCCACCGGCAAGCATATCCATGAGACGCGCGAATGGATCCTGCGCAATTCGCCGGTGCCGATCGGCACGGTGCCGATCTACCAGGCGCTGGACAAGACCGGCGGCATCGCCGAGGACCTGACCTGGGAGATGTTCCGCGACACGCTGATCGAGCAGGCCGAGCAGGGCGTGGACTACTTCACGATCCACGCCGGCGTGCTGCTGCGCTATGTGCCGCTGACCGCCGACCGCGTGACGGGCATCGTCTCGCGCGGCGGCTCGATCATGGCCAAATGGTGCCTGGCCCACCACAAGGAAAACTTCCTGTACACGCACTTCGACGAGATCTGCGAAATCATGAAGGCCTATGACGTGTCGTTCAGCCTCGGCGACGGCCTGCGTCCGGGCTGCATCGCCGACTCGAACGACGAGGCGCAGTTCGGCGAACTGCGCACGCTGGGCGAGCTGACCGCCAAGGCGTGGAAGCACGACGTGCAGGTGATGATCGAAGGCCCGGGCCACGTGCCGCTGCAACGCATCCAGGCCAACATGGACGAGGAACTCAAGCACTGCTACGAGGCCCCGTTCTACACGCTCGGACCGCTGGTCACCGACATCGCCCCCGGCTACGACCACATCACCAGCGGCATCGGCGCGGCCAATATCGGCTGGATGGGCACGGCGATGCTGTGCTACGTCACGCCGAAGGAGCACCTGGGCCTGCCGGACAAGGAAGACGTGCGCGAGGGCATCATCACCTACAAGATCGCCGCGCACGCCGCCGATCTGGCCAAGGGCTGGCCGGGCGCGCAGCTGCGCGACAACGCGCTGTCGAAGGCGCGCTTCGAGTTCCGCTGGGAAGACCAGTTCAACCTGGGTCTCGATCCGGAGCGCGCGCGTTCGTTCCACGATGCGACGCTGCCGGCCGAGGGCGCCAAGATCGCGCACTTCTGCTCGATGTGCGGTCCGAAGTTCTGCTCGATGAAGATCACGCAGGACGTGCGCGACTACGCCGCGTCGCTGAAGGAGGCGGGCGCCGACGAGGCCGAGCGCGGCATGCAGGAGAAGTCGATCGAGTTCGTCCGGCAGGGCGGCAAGATCTACTCGTAAGGGACGGGGCCGTCGTTCCCGCGAAGGCGGGAGCCCAGCGAGCTGGCTCTCCACGAGGGGCAGGGACGCTGAGCCCCGCGCGCGCGGGGCGACGGCCGTTTCCCGCTCCGCCCTGACGTTCCCCGGCTCCCCATGGCCGGGCTGGCACAATACACCCCATGAAACAGCAGTTTGACGTCGCCATTCTCGGCGCCGGCCTGGCCGGACGCCTGGCCGCCTGGCGCCTGGTCCGCGGTGGCCTGCGCGTGGCTCTGGTCGAACGCGCCGGTCCCGACGGCGCGGGCGCGGCCGCCCATGTCGCCGCCGCGATGCTGGCGCCGCTGGCCGAATCGGCCATCAGCGAGCGCCGCATCGTCGAGCTGGGCATCGCCAGCGTGGACCTGTGGCGCGCATGGGTGGCCGAATTGAACGCCGAACAGGCGGACGAGCCCACCGCGGTCGACCCGGTCTTCTTCCAGCAGGACGGCACGCTGGTGGTCTGGCACGCCCACGACCGCGGCGAGATGCCGTTGTTTACCAGCCGCATTCGCGCCGTGTCGCCGCCGGAACTGGTGGCCGAACGGCTGCGCCGGCTCGACGCGGCCGGCATCGCGTCGCTCGAACCGGCGCTGGCCGGGCGCTTCCAGCAAGGGCTGCTGCTCGAG
>NZ_JCBAJO010000268.1:0-5702 GCF_059772245.1 Cupriavidus sp. R6-3 | reverse complement strand
GCGGCCACCGCCAGCGCCCGGCGCAGCCGCGCCGAGGGACGGGAAAACGAGAGCGAATCCATGGCGAACATCGGCGGTCCTCAGTGGCGCAGGCCGGACGGGGCCTGGGGCTTGGGCTGGTTGGGATCGATCGGCTGCGGCAGCAGCGTTGCCACGGTCAGGTTGTCCTCGCTGAAGTACTTGCCCGCCACCGTCTTGACCTGCTCCGGCGTGACCTGCTTGATCCGCTCGAGAATGCGGTCCAGCTGCTGCCACGAGATGCCGGCGATCTCCGCGACGCCGATCTCCATGCCCTGCCCGAACACCGAATCGCGCTTGTAGATCTGGCCGGCCACGACCTGCGCCTTGACGCGCCGCAGCTCTTCGTCGGACACGCCCTCGCGCGCGATCCGCTCGATCTGCTGCCGCAGGGCGCGCTCGATCTCGTCGGTGGTATGGCCGTTGGCGGGCGTGCCGTCGAGCACGAACAGCGACTCGCCACGATTGATGCCGTCATAGCCGACATTGACATCGTCTGCCAGCCGCTGCGTGCGAACCAGATCGCGCGTCAGCCGCGCATTGTCGTAGCCGTTGAGCACGGCGGCCAGCACCTCGAGCGCATACGGATCGATGTCCTTCTCGACGTCGCGCAGGCGCGGCACCTTGTAGGCCAGCACCAGATAGGGATTCTCCGCGGGTGCCTTGACCCAGATCCGCTTGACGCCCTTCTGCGGCGGCTCGATCTGCGGCTTGCGTACCGGCAGCGGACGCGGCTTGAGCCTGCCGTAGGTGCGCTCGGCCAGCGCGCGCACCTCGGCCGGATTGACGTCGCCCGCGACCACCAGGATCGCGTTGTTGGGCACGTACCACTCGCGATACCAGGCGCTGACATCGTCGACGCGCATATTGACCAGATCGTTCATCCAGCCGATCACCGGATGGCGATAACCCGCGCTGGTGTAGACCGTGGCCAGCAGCTGTTCGTAGACGGTGCCGCGCGGCGAGTCGTCGGTGCGCAGCCGGCGCTCTTCCATCACGACCTTCATCTCGCGTTCGAAGTCCTCGGCGCGGATCACCAGGTTCGCCATGCGGTCCGCTTCGAGCTCCATCATCCGCGGCAGATGCTGCTTGGCGATCTGCTGGAAGTACATGGTGAAGTCGCGGTTGGTCATTGCGTTCTCGCGGCCGCCGAGCGCGGCGATCTGCCGCGAGAACTCGCCCGGTCCGACCTTGGGCGTGCCCTTGAACATCATGTGTTCGAGCATGTGGGCGACGCCCGTGGTACCGCTGACCTCGTCGATGCCGCCGACGCGATACCAGACCTGATGGGCGACCGTGGGCGCGCGGTGGTCTTCCTTGACGATCACGCGCATGCCGTTGGCGAGCTTGAATTCGGTGGTGCCGCCGTCGGGCACCGCCGCCTGTACCGCCGCGCCGGGGGCTGGCGGCGCATCGACCGCCACGCCCTGCGCCTGTGCAAGCGGCATCCAGGCGGCAGCGGCGAGCAGCGCAAGCGAGGCCAGACGGGCCGGAAGGGACCGGGAATCAGGCCGCCACGATGGCGGAGAGGATGGCGAAGCGGAATGCCGGCGCCGATCGGCGCCTCTGGTGACATGCTGATGGGCGGGCATTGCGCCCTGCCACGTCGACGCCGCGGTCGACCCTGCGCGATGGTTCATGCGACCCCGTCTGCTAGAATTTTGCCGATTGATTCTACCGGGGTATGGACCCCTTTCCCAATGTTTAGTTTCTGGAAGAAGCGCAAGGCCGAGCCCACCGGCGCGCCCACCGAGGCGCCGACCGAGGCACCATCGGCCCCGGCGGCGCAGGCACCGGCCGCCGAAGCGCCGCCGGTCAGCGCCGCACCGCCGCAGCCGGAAACGGCGGCCCCGTCCGCATCGATCGGCACGACGATCGAGACCACCCCGGCGGCCGCCGAAGCCAAGCCCGCACCGTCCCGACTGTCTCCACTGTCCTGGTTCACGCGTTCCTCGCGGCCCGCGGCGGAAGCCGCTCCGCAGGCGGAGCCGCAGCGAGAGCCTGAGCCGGAGCCACAACCCGAACCACGGCCCCAGCCACAGGCCGCACCACAGGCCGCACCACAGGCGGCACCGCAGCCGACACCACAACCCGCACAACAACCGGCACAACCGGCACGCAACCTCGCGCCCGAGCCCGTCCCGGCCACGCAGCCCCAGGCCGCGCCGCTGTCCGTGCCCGTGCCCGTCGCCACGGAGAGCGACGATGGCGACGATGACGGCGAGATGGTGCTGGTCCCGGTGCCGCCGCCGAGCGAGGAAGCCAAGCGCGGCTGGATGCAGCGGCTGCGCACCGGCCTGTCGAAGACCAGCCGCGGCATCAGCACGCTGTTCGTCGGCGTCAAGGTCGACGAGGCGCTGTTCGAGGAATTGGAGACGGCGCTGCTGATGGCCGATGCCGGCGTCGAGGCCACCGAATACCTGCTCGGCGAACTGCGCCGCCGCATCAAGAGCGAGCGCATCGACACCGCCGAGGGCGTGCGGGTCGCGCTCCGCGATCTGCTGACCGAACTGCTGCGTCCGCTCGAAAAGACCATGGAGCTCGGCCGCGAGCAGCCCATGGTGATGATGATCGCGGGCGTCAACGGCGCCGGCAAGACCACCAGCATCGGCAAGCTGTGCAAGCACTTCCAGCACTACGGCCAGTCGGTGCTGCTGGCCGCGGGCGACACGTTCCGCGCGGCGGCGCGCGAGCAGCTGACGATCTGGGGCGAGCGCAACAACGTCACCGTGGTCTCGCAGGAGAGTGGCGACCCGGCCGCGGTGATCTTCGACGCCGTCAATGCGGCCCGCGCGCGCCGCGTCGATATCGTGATGGCCGACACCGCCGGCCGCCTGCCGACGCAGCTGCATCTGATGGAAGAGCTGAAGAAGGTCAAGCGCGTGATCGGCAAGGCGATGCCCACCGCGCCGCACGAAGCGCTGCTGGTGATCGATGCCAACACCGGCCAGAACGCGCTGGCGCAGGTCAAGGCCTTCGACGATGCGCTGCAGCTGACCGGCCTGATCGTGACCAAGCTCGACGGCACCGCCAAGGGCGGCATCCTGGCCGCGATCGCGCGCCAGCGTCCGGTGCCGGTCTACTTCATCGGCGTCGGCGAAAAGGTCGAGGACCTGCAGCCGTTCAAGGCCGACGAGTTCGCGCGGGCCCTGCTCGGCGATTGATCGCGCGTCGAGCGCGACGGCAAATAAAAACGGGCGCCGCTGGGAAACAGCGGCGCCCGTTCTTCATTGACGGCCCTTCGCTTGCTGGCGTCGGCTACTCCGCGTCGGGCTGCGCCTTCGGCGCGGCCTGCTGGAACGCCGGCAGCTCCATGCAGGCGTCGAAGATCCGCACGATGGTCGGATAGGGTTCCAGACCGACCTGGAAGCGCTGCGCGTTGAAGACCTGCGGCACCAGGCAGATATCGGCCAGCGTCGGCGTATCGCCGAAGCAGAAGCGGCCGGCCTTGCCCTCGCGCGTCAACGTGGCCTCGAGGCCGTCGAAGCCGATCTCGATCCAGTGGCGATACCAGGCGTCCTTGGCTTCCTCGCTGACGCCGAGCGTGTGCTTCAGGTACTTGAGCACGCGCAGGTTGTTCAGCGGGTGGATCTCGCAGGCGATCGACTGCGCCAGAGCGCGCACGTAGGCGCGGTCCAGCGCCGTGCCGGGCAGCAGCGCCGGCTCTGGATGGGTCTCGTCGAGATATTCGACGATCGCCATCGACTGCGACAGCGCGTGGTCGTCGTCGAGCAGCGTCGGCACCAGCGCATTGGCGTTCAGCGCGCGGTACTGCTCGCTCAGCTGCTGGCCGCCATCCTTGAGCAGATGCACCGGCACGTATTCGAAGGGCAGGCCCTTGAGCGCCAGCGCGATGCGCACGCGGAACGCCGCGGAACTGCGGAAATAGCTGTAGAGCTTGAGCATTGCTTCAGACCACCTTGACCGACAGTTCGCCGACGCCTTCGATCGCGCATTGCATGCGATCGCCCTTGACCACCGGGCCCACGCCCTCGGGCGTGCCGCTATAGATCAGGTCGCCCGGCTGCAGCTCGAACAGCTTCGACAGATACGACACCATCTCCGGCACCGACCAGATCAGGTCCGACAGGTCGCCGCGCTGCTTCTCCGCGCCGTTGACTGCCAGCGTCACCGCGCCGCGCTCGGGATGGCCGATGGCCTGCACCGGCACGATCGGGCCGATCGGCGCCGAATGGTCGAACGCCTTGCCGGTCTCCCAGGGGCGCCCGGTCTTCTTCGATTCGTTCTGCAGGTCGCGGCGCGTCATGTCCAGGCCCACCGCATAGCCGAACACGTGCGAGGCGGCCTGCTCGACCGGGATGTCGCGGCCGCCCTTGCCGATCGCGACCACCAGCTCGACTTCATAGTGGACGTTGTTCGAGCCCGGCGGATACGGGAACGTGCCCTCGGCGCCGTCGGCCACCGGGCTGACCGCATCGCTGGGCTTGCAGAAGAAGAACGGCGGTTCGCGGTCCGGGTCCGATCCCATCTCGCGCGCGTGGGCGGCGTAGTTGCGCCCGACGCAGTAGACCCGCCGCACCGGGAAACGCGCGCTGCTGCCGCGCACCGGCACGCCGGTGGGCGCGGGGGGTTGGAATACGAACTCCTCGGTCATGCATCTCTCCACTGGATGGATTCTGGAATGGGTTTCGGAGGGCGGTCCGGTCGGCGCGGCGAGCGCGGCGCGGGACCTGCCCGCGAGGGTGCGCGGCCAAGGCCTGCGGGTCGCGTCGGGGGCGCCCTGGGCCTCGCGGCAGGGCATCAGCATACACCGGCCGCCCCATCGCGGGGCAAGGCTACGCCCCAAAACCCGGCGTGATTCTTGCATGAAGCAAGGAGCAGACATCGGCCGCCGAGCCGGCCACAGAAAGCCGGCGAACCAGCCGGCCACCGAACGTCGGCCACCGCCTGACCGAACCATGAATCGCCGCCCGTCCCCTCCCCCGCCCGTGCGTTCCGTATCGTCGGCCGCATCATCGGCTGCTCCTTCGGCCGCACCGCCGGCCTCGGCAGCGGCCGTGCCCACTACGGCCGGGCGGCCGCTGCGCATCCTGCTGGTGCGCGACCCGCTCGACGCGGATCCGCTGAACGTCGACACGATCCGCGCGGGGCTGGCGGCGGCCGGCTTCAGCGAGGTCGAGACGGTGGACGCGGACCTGGCACTGCCCGACGCCATCGCCACGCGGCAGCCGGACCTGATCATCATCGCGTCGGAGTCGGCCGCGCGCGATACGGTCGAGCACGTCTGCGTATCGACCCAGCATGCGCCGCGCCCGATCGTGCTGTTCACCGACAACGACGACGCCGAGCGCATCAAGTCCGCGCTGACGGCCGGCATCACAGCCTATATCGTCGACGGCCTGCGCGCCGAGCGCGTCAAGACCGTGCTCGACGTCGCCTACGCGCGCTTCCAGCTCGACCAGGCGCTGCGCGCCGAGCTCGATGCGACCCGGCTGAAGCTGACCGAGCGCAAGCTCGTCGAACGGGCCAAGGGCCTGCTGATGCAGGCGCGCGGCCTCAGCGAGGACGAGGCCTACAAGCGCCTGCGCACGATGGCGATGGAGCGCGGCCTCAAGCTGGTCGACGCCGCCCAGCGCGTGATCGACGTGATGGGCTAGGACGCCCGTGGCCGCTTTTCTTCAGGAGCCTGCATGCCCTCTCGCCCCAGTCCCGACAAACCCAGG
>NZ_JCBAJO010000267.1:0-5724 GCF_059772245.1 Cupriavidus sp. R6-3 | reverse complement strand
GCCCGCCCTGGCGCGATCGAATACAATCGGGCACAAAGGAAAACGCCCCCGGAGAACCCATGTCCACCCGCATCGTCCGCGCCGCCTGCCCGCACGATTGTCCCGACAGCTGCGCGCTGCTCGTCACCGTCGAGGACGGCCGCGCCGTCAAGGTGGCGGGCGATCCGGACCACCCGGGCACGCAGGGCGTGCTGTGCACCAAGGTGTCGCGTTATACCGAGCGCACCTACCATCCCGATCGCCTGCTGAGCCCGATGAAGCGGGTCGGCCCCAAGGGCAGCGGGCAGTTCGCGCCGATCGGCTGGGACGAGGCGCTCGACATCGTCGCCGAACGGCTCGGCGCGATCGCCGCGCGCGATCCGCAGGCCATCGTGCCCTACAGCTATGCCGGCACGATGGGGCTGGTGCAGGGTGAAAGCATGGCCGCGCGCTTCTTCCACAGGCTCGGCGCCTCGCTGCTCGACCGCACCATCTGCGCGAGCGCCGGCGCCACCGCGCTGCGCTACACCTATGGCGCCAGCGTCGGCATGGATATCGAACATGTCGAGGACGCCAAGCTGATCGTGATCTGGGGCGGCAATCCGATCGCCTCGAACCTGCACTTCTGGACGCGCGTGCAGCAGGCCAAGCGGCGCGGCGCGACGCTGGTGGCGATCGATCCGTACCGCTCGCTGACGGCGGAGAAGTGCCATCGGCATATCGCGCCGATGCCGGGTACCGACGGCGCACTGGCGCTGGCGATCATGCATGTGCTGATCCGCGACGACCTGCTTGACCACGACTACATCGCGCGGCATACGGTCGGCTTCGACGCGCTGCGCGACCGCGCGGCGCAGTTCTCGCCCGCGCGCGCCGCGCAGATCTGCGGCATCGATGCCGAGGAGATCGAATGGCTGGCGGGCCTGTACGGCAAGCTGGCCGTGCGCGAACGGCAACCGGTGGCGATCCGCCTGAACTACGGCATGCAGCGGGCGCACGGCGGCGGCCAGGCGGTGCGCGCGGTGGCCTGCCTGCCGTCGCTGGTGGGCGCGTGGCGCCACGCCGCCGGCGGGCTGCAGCTGTCGACCTCGGGCTTCTTCCCGATCGACAACGCCGCGCTGCAGCGCCCGGACCTGCTGCCGAGCTGGCCCAGGCTGCCGCGCACGATCAATATGTCGACGATCGGCGATGCGCTGCTCGGCGAAGGGCTGCCGGCCGGCACGCCGCCGATCGAGGCGATCGTCGTCTACAACAGCAACCCGGTCGCGGTCGCGCCGCACTCGGGCAAGGTGGCGGCGGGCTTCGCGCGCGAGGACCTGTTCACCGTGGTGCTCGAGCACTTCCGCACCGATACCGCGGATTACGCCGACATCATCCTGCCGGCCACCACCCAGCTCGAGCACGTCGACATCCACAAGGCCTACGGCCACACTTATTTCCTCGCCAACAACCAGGCCATCGCGCCGCTTGGCGAGGCGCTGCCCAATACCGAGATCTTCCGGCGGCTGGCGCGGCGCATGGGCTTTACCGAGCCGTGCTTTGCCGACAGCGACGAGGACATCGCCGCGCAGGCCATCGGGCGCGGCGATCCGCGCGCGGCGGGCATCGACTGGCAGACGCTGAAGGAAAGCGGCTGGCAGAAGCTGAAGCTGCCGGCGGCACCGTTTGCCGAGGGCGGTTTCCCGAGCCCCACCGGCAAGTGCCAGTTCTACGCGGCCGAGATGGTCAAGGACGGCCTCGATCCCTTGCCCGGCTACGTGCCGCCGTACGAGGCGCCGGCCAGCGCGCCGGAGCTGGCGTCGCGCTATCCGCTGGCGATGATCTCGCCGCCGGCGCGCAATTTCCTCAACAGCACCTTCGTCAACGTCGACAGCCTGCGCGCCACCGAGGGCGAGCCGCATCTGGACATCCATCCGGACGACGCCGCCGCGCGCGGCATCGTCGACGGCATGATGGTGCGCGCCTTCAACGACCGCGGCAGCATGCAGGCGCGCGCCCGTGTCACCGACCGCGCGCGCCAGGGGCTGGTGGTCGGGCTGTCGATCTGGTGGAAGAAGCTGGCCCCGGACGGCAAGAACGCCAACGAGCTGACCAGCCAGCGCCTGACCGACATGGGCCGCGCGCCGGTCTTCTACGACTGCCTGGTGCAGGTGGAGGCCGCCGCGCAGGCGGTGACGTGATGGCACGGCGGCCGGCTCGCGTCCGCGTGGCGGCCGCGCTGGCCGCCGTCGCGTTTGGCGCGCTGCTGGCCGGCTGCGAGGCCGTCGGCTACTACGCGCAGTCGATCAGCGGCCATCTGGGCGTGATGGCCCAGGCCACGCCGCTGTCCGACGCGATCGCCTACGCCAACGGCAGCAACGACAAGCGGCTGGCCGACCGGCTCGCGCTGGCCGGGCGCATGCGCGATTTCGCCTCGCGCGAACTGGCGCTGCCGGACAACGGCAGCTACCGCCATTACGCCAATCTGCATCGACCCTACGTGGTGTGGAGCGTGTTCGCCACGCCCGAGCTGTCGATGGAGCTGCACAAGTGGTGCTTCCTGGTGGTCGGCTGCATCAACTACCGCGGCTACTACGCGATCGAGGACGCGCACCGCTATGCCGCCGCGCTGCGCAGCCAGGGGCTGGAGACCTATGTGGCCGGCGTGCCCGCCTATTCGACGCTGGGCTATTTCGACGATCCGCTGCTGAACACCTTCGTCTATCTGCCCGAGGGCGAGCTGGCGCGGATGATCTTCCACGAGCTGGCGCACCAGGTGGTCTACGTGCGCAACGACACCACCTTCAACGAGTCGTTCGCCTCCGCGGTGGAGATCGCCGGCGTCGAGCGCTGGCTGGCGCGCGAGGCATCGGCCGACGCGCGCGCCAGCTACCGGCAGTACGACGCGCGCCGGCAGCAGTTCCGCGCGATGCTGCTGCAGGCGCGCGCGGAGCTCGACGCGCTGTACCGCCGGCCGATCGACGACAACGCCAAGCGCGCCGGCAAGGCGGCGATCTTCGCCGCGCTTCGCCAGCGCTATGCGGCGCTGAAGGAGTCGTGGGGCGGCTACAGCGGCTACGACCGCTGGTTCTCGCAGCCGCTGACCAACGCCCATCTGGCCGCGGTGGCCACCTATCAGCAATGGGTGCCGGCGTTCCTGGCGCTGCTCGATCAATGCGGCGGCGACTGGAAGGCCTTCTATGCCGAGGCCGAGCGCATCGGCAAGCTCAAGCCCGAGCAGCGCAAGGCGCGGCTGCGGGCGCTGGCGCCGAACGAGCCGGGGACCGGCGCGGCGGCCATGAACGCGGCCGCCGGCGGTACTGCGGTGGGCAACGCTCCGGTCGGCAACGCTGCGGCGGCTCATGATGCAGCGGCTCATGCTGCGGCGGCTCATGATGCGGCGGATCATGCTGCGGCGGACCATGCTGCGGTGGACAACGCCGCGGCACCCCACAGTGCGGCCGGCAAGGGCGCAACCATCGCCGCGCCCGGCGGGTCCTAGGGTATTCCCGCGCCTGCGTGCGCACCGACTCCGCCATCGAGCGCCTTTACACTGGCAGCGGTTCAGAGGACTTCATCTAACGTGTGGTCCTGGTGTTGTCTTAAGGGGGCCCGCCGTTTAGCATCGCCGTTTAGCGTCGCAAAAATCGAACGATCATTCAGAAACCAGGAGACGGCATATGGAAAAGCAGTGGCTGAAACACTATCCGGCAGGCGTACCCGCCGAGATCGACGCCAGCCAGTACCGGTCGCTTGCCCAGCTGCTGGAGGAATCCTTTCGGGACTACGCGGACCGGCGCGCCTTCGTCTGCATGGACAAGGCAATCACCTATGCCGAGCTGGACAAGCTGTCCGGCCACTTCGCCGCCTGGCTGCAGGCGCGCGGTCTCAAGCCGGGGGCGCGGGTCGCGATCATGATGCCGAACGTGCTGCAATACCCGGTCGTGCTGGCCGGCGTGCTGCGCGCGGGCATGGTGGTCGTCAACGTCAATCCGCTGTACACGCCGCGCGAGCTCGAGCACCAGCTCAAGGACAGCGGCGCCGAGGCGATCGTGATCCTGGAGAACTTCGCCGCCACGCTGCAGCAGGTGTTGTCCGCCACGCCGGTGCGGCATGTGGTGGTCGCCAGCATGGGCGACATGCTGGGCGGGCTCAAGGGTGCCGTCGTCAACTTCGTCGTGCGCAACGTCAAGAAGATGGTGCCGGCGTGGGAGCTGCCCAACTGCGTGCGCTTCCCCACGGCGCTGGCCGAGGGCAGCCGGCTGCAGCGCAAGCCGGTCGACACCGGTCCGGACGATATCGCCTTCCTGCAGTACACCGGCGGCACCACCGGCGTGTCCAAGGGTGCGGTGCTGCTGCACCGGAACGTGGTCGCCAACGTGCTGCAGTCGCAGGCGTGGATGCAGCCCGCGCTGGCCAAGGGCGCGCCGATCGACCAGGTGGTGACCATCACCGCGCTGCCGCTGTATCACATCTTCGCGCTGACGGTCTGCGCGCTGCTGGGCATGCGCAGCGGCGGCCTGAGCGTGCTGATTCCGAATCCGCGCGACATCCCGGGCTTCATCAAGGAGTTGCAGAAGTACCGCTTCCACATGTTCCCGGCGGTCAACACGCTGTACAACGCGCTGATCAATCACCCGGACATCGACAAGGTCGATTTCTCGGGGCTGCGCGTGGCCAACGGCGGCGGCATGGCGGTGCAGGAAGCGGTCGCGAAGAAATGGCTCGCCAAGACCGGCTGCCCGATCATCGAGGGCTACGGCCTGTCCGAGACGTCGCCGTCGGCGACCTGCAATCCGACCGACAGCGACGCCTTCTCCGGCACCATCGGCCTGCCGCTGCCTTCGACCGAGATCGCGATCCGCGACGACGACGGCCGCGACGTGCCGCTGGGCCAGCCGGGCGAGATCTGCCTGCGCGGGCCGCAGGTGATGGCCGGCTACTGGAACCGGCCGGACGAGACCGCCAAGGTCATGACGCCGGACGGCTTCTTCAAGACCGGCGACATCGGCATCATGGACGAGCGCGGCTATACCCGCATCGTCGACCGCAAGAAGGACATGATCCTGGTGTCGGGCTTCAACGTGTACCCGAACGAGATCGAGGGCGTGGTCGCGGAGTGCCCGGGCGTGCTGGAAGTCGCGGCTGTCGGCGTGCCGGACGAGCATTCGGGCGAGGTGGTCAAGCTGTTCGTGGTCAAGAAGGACCCGGCGCTGACCGAGCAGGATGTGATCGCGTTCTGCAAGGACCGGCTGACGGGCTACAAGCGACCCAGGTACGTCGAGTTCCGTACCGAGCTGCCGAAGACCAACGTCGGCAAGATCCTGCGGCGGGAGCTGCGCGACTCGCGCAAGGCGGCCTGATCGCCTTCACGGCGCCGGGCAGCCCGGCGCCGGCTCAGCACTCGTTGGACGGCGCCAGCCCCGGCTCGCGCCGTCCGTCCGCGTATACCACGCGCACGCAGCTGCCGACATCGAGGCCCGGTGCGGCCGGGCCGTTGATGGTCGCATTGGTGCCGTCGTTCAGCTTGACCTCGTAGGCGAAGATGTCGACCTGCTGCACCGGCTGGCGATTGAGCAGCCGGCCGAGATCGAAGGCCAGGCCGACGCCCACGCCACCGCCGTGCCAGCCGCCGCCGCTGGCGGCGCCCACTCCCACCCCATAGCCGGAATAGCCGCGCGCCTGTTCGACGTCGACGCGCGTGACGAAGCGTTTCTCGGCGATCCGCCCCAGCTTGACGGTGGCATTGACCGGCGTGATCTGCGG
>NZ_JCBAJO010000266.1:0-5752 GCF_059772245.1 Cupriavidus sp. R6-3 | reverse complement strand
TGAACAGCCTGCCGCCAGCGGTTACTGCTGCGGCTTGAAGTTGTGCGCGTAGGTCCGTTCGTCGGTCCGCGGCACGTAGGTGATGCCCTTCTGCGTGGCCCAGGTGGTCACCTGCTGATGGATCGGAATGATGCCGCCGTCGTTGATCGCGATCGCGGTCGCCTCCTGCAGCAGCTTCGAGCGCTGGGCGTCGTCGACGGTCGACAGCGCCTTCTCCAGTACCGCATCCATCTTCGGATTGCAGTACTCGCCCCAGTTGGTGGTGCCGAAGCCCTTCTTGGCATCCTCGCACGCCAGCAGCGCGCGCAGCGGCGAGCTGACCTCGCCCGTCTGCGCGCCCCAGCCGAGCAGGCCGAACGACCACTCGTGCTTGATGCCCTTGGACGAGTACGTCGCCATCGGCATGCCTTCGACCCGCGTGGCAATACCGATCCGCGTCAGGTTCTGCGCGACGGTCTGCGCGATCTTCTCGTCGTTGACGTAGCGGTTGTTCGGCGTATGCAGCGTCACGCCGAAGCCGTTCGGATAGCCGGCCTCGGCCAGCAGCTTCTTGGCGCCCTCGGGGTCGTACTTGACCGTCTTCAGGTCCGGGTTATGCCCGAACAGCGTCGCCGGCACCAGATTGTTGGTCGGCTCGGACAGGCCTTCCATCAGCCGGTCCTTGATGCCCTGCCGGTTGATGGCCATGCTGATGGCATTGCGCACGCGCGCGTCCTTCAGCGGGTTCTTGTCCATCGGCTGGCCGTCCTTGGTGGTGACGTACGGCGACTTGTCGCGCTTGGCATCGAAATACAGATAGATGACCCGGTGCGAGATCTTCGAGAAGAACGACAGCTTCGGATTCTTGCGCACTTGCGGCAGGTCCGGCGTCGGCACGTTCTCGATCGCCTGCACGTCGCCCGACAGCAGCGCGGCCAGGCGCGTGGCGGGGTTCGGGATGAAGCGCAGCGTCACCTTGTCCCAGGCGGGCTTCGGCCCCCAGTAGTCGGGGTTGCGCGTCAGTTCGACCCGGTCGTCGCGCGCGTAGCTGACGAACTTGAACGGACCGGTGCCGACCATGCCCTTGCCCTGGGCGAAATCGTCGGAGTTCAGGCCCTGCGTGGCCTTCTTCTGCACGATGAAGATCGAAGTCAGATCGTTCAGCACCAGCGGATAGGGCTGCGCGGTGATCAGCTGGATCGTGTTCGGATCGACGATCTTCTTGGCGACGATGGCCTTGGTGTAGACGTCGAACTTGCCGGGGCTGTTCTGGATTGTCGCCGGCCGGTCCAGCGACCACAGGATGTCCTCGGCGGTCAGCGGCGAGCCGTCATGGAACTTGACTCCCTTGCGGATCTTGAACTCCCACGTGGTCTCGTTGACCAGCTTCCACGACTCGGCCAGGCCCGGAATGATGCGGCTGTCCGCGTCCATCTTGATCAGGCTGTCGAAGATATGCTCCGACACGTTGATGTTCGAGAACAGGTTGTAGAAGTGCGGGTCCATCGAGGTCGGCGGCGAGCTCATGGCCAGCTTGAAATCGGCTGCCAGTGCCTGACCGCCGGCGCCGAAGCTGATGGCTGCGGCGAGCAGGGCGGTTGCAAATGCCTTCTGGTGGTGGCGAAGCGGCATCGAGCGATTCTCCCGAAAAGTGGGGGCAACTATAACGAGCGGCCTGTGACCGTCGCAAGCTGCGACGCCGCAAATTGGTGCAGGCGTCGTGATACAAGCGGGGCCCGGCTCGCGGACGCGGTACGGCAAGCATTAACTGTTCCAGTAGAGAAGCACCGGCTGCAATGCGGGGAAACCCACCTCCGGGGGATACCGCGCCGAATGACGGCGGCATATTCGACGGTATATTGGGCGGCATGTCGGGCGGCATGCTGGGGCCGCATGTCGGGGCCGTATGCCGGGCGGCGCGTTGGGCGGCATGTCGGGTGCCATTGGGCGGGTTATCGGGGAAACCTCGCGCCGTGATGGTTTTGGCGCATTCGGGCCCGGCGTCGTATGATCCGGATATTTCACCCCTGCTGTTTTCCCCAATCCGGTTTTGCCAGCCGGGGTTTTTCCGCCCTGGTTTTCAACCCTCTGGTTTATCACCGCTTACCGCTCTTGCCACGGCCATGACACTGATCCCCGAAATCCTCCAGGCGCAAGACGAGATCCGTTCGATCCGCCGCGACATCCACGCTCATCCGGAACTGCGATTCGAGGAGCAGCGCACTGCCGACGTGGTCGCGCGCACGCTCGCCGACTGGGGCATCGAGGTGCACCGCGGCCTGGGCAAGACGGGCCTCGTCGGCGTGATCCGCAACGGCAGCAGCACGCGCAGCATCGGCCTGCGCGCCGACATGGACGCGCTGCCGCTGCAGGAGGCCAATACCTTCGGCCACCGCTCGCAGCACGACGGCAAGATGCACGCGTGCGGCCACGACGGCCATACGGCGATGCTGCTCGGCGCGGCCCGTTACCTGGCACAGCATCGCAACTTCGACGGCACCGTTCACCTGATCTTCCAGCCGGCCGAGGAAGGCGGCGGCGGCGCGCGCGAGATGATCCGCGACGGGCTGTTCGAGCGTTTCCCGTGCGACGCCGTCTTCGGCATGCACAACTGGCCCGGCATGCCGGCCGGTTCGTTCGGCACCTGCCCCGGACCGCTGATGGCGTCGAGCAACGAGTTCCGCATCGTCGTACGCGGCAAGGGCGCGCATGCGGCGATGCCGCATAACGGCAACGATCCGGTCTTCACCGCGGCGCAGATCGTCGGCGCGCTGCAGGGCATCATCACCCGCAACAAGCGGCCGATCGATGCGGCGGTGATCTCGGTCACGCAGTTCCACGCCGGCGACGCGACCAATATCGTGCCCAACGAAGCGTGGATCGGCGGCACCGTGCGCACCTTCACGCTGCCGGTGCTCGACCTGATCGAACGCCGCATGGAAGAGGTGGCGCGCGCGGTCGCCACGGCCTTCGACTGCACCATCGAATTCAGCTTCGACCGCAACTATCCGCCGACCGTCAACAGCGCCGCCGAAGCGGCCTTCGCGGTCGAGGTCGCGCGCGAGCTGGTCGGCGTCGACAACGTCGATCCGAATATCGAACCGACCATGGGCGCCGAGGACTTTTCCTTCATGCTGCTCGAGCGGCCGGGCTGCTATCTGTTCATCGGCAACGGCGAAGGCGGGCACCGCGAGGCCGGCCACGGCATCGGGCCCTGCATGCTGCACAACCCCAGCTACGACTTCAACGACGAGATCCTGCCGGTGGGCTCGACCTTCTTCGTCAAGCTGGTCGAGAAATGGCTGGCGCCGGCGTGAATGGTGTGAATGGTTCGAGCGGCGTGAATCGTTCGGATAGCGCTGATGGGGCGGATGGGGCGGATCGCATGAGCGGCGCGGGCGGGACGGATGCTGGCGGTATGGCCGCCACGGCCCGGCCGGCGCTGCCGGCGCTGGATATCGCCACTGCCAGCGCCTTCGCGCAGGTCGCGCTCGAGAACATCCTGCGGCCCTACCCCTACCGGATCGACCACATGATGACGGGCGCCGGCGACCTGGCCGAGCCGCGCGCGTTGCATCCCGTCTATTTCGGCAGCTACGACTGGCACTCGAGCGTGCATATGCACTGGCTGCTGGTCCGGCTGCTGGCGCACCGGCCCGACCTGCCCGAAGCGGGCGCGATCCGCGCGACGCTCGACATCCAGTGGCGGCCCGAAGCGGTCCAAGCCGAGCTGGCGTATTTCCAGCGGCCAGGCTCGGGCACGTTCGAGCGTCCCTATGGCTGGGCCTGGATCCTGCGCCTGCAGGCGGAACTGCGCCAGTTTCCGGGCGACGACGAACAGGTACAGCGCTGGGCGCGCGCCTGCGAACCGCTGGCGACGTATCTCGCCGGACGGCTGAGCGACTATCTCGATATTGCCGATTTTCCGATCCGCACCGGCACGCACGCCAACAGCGCCTTCGCGCTGGTGCTGGCCGACGGCTAGGCCCGCGCGGACAACCATCCGGCGCTGCGCCGCGCGATCGCGCGACGGGCGCATCGCTGGTTTGGCCACGATCAGCGCTACCCGGCCCGCTACGAGCCCGGCGGCGACGAGTTTCTGTCAGGCGGCCTGATGGAGGCGGTGCTGATGCGCAGCGTGCTGGACGACTGCGCGTTCGCGGAATGGTGGGAGATGTTTGCACCTGCACCGACCGACCTGGCGACGTGGCTGACCCCGGTGGTGGTTGGCGATCGCACCGATCCGAAGCTGGTGCATCTGGACGGGCTGAACCTGTCGCGCGCCTGGTGCTGGCGCCTGCTCGGACCGTCGCTGCCGGAACCGTTGCGGGCGAAGGCGGCGGGTGCGTGGGTCGATCATCTGGACGCGTCGCTGGCGCAGGCGGTCAGCGGCGACTATGTCGGGACGCACTGGCTGGCGTCGTTCGCGGCGCTGGCATTGACCGATCCCGTGGTCCCCTGATTTCGCCACGGACGCTCGCGTTGCAGGGCTCCCGCCGCTGCGGGCCTCCGCCGCGCGGGACCTGCGCACGCTAGTCCAGCGCGATGTCGCCATACCAGGCTTCCGCCTGGCTCCTGGTGTTGTCGGTGTCGGTCATGATGCCGACGGCCAGCAGCCGGCCCGGCTCCTTGCCGAAGGCGGCGCGATAGTCCGCCCGCAGATCGCGCTCGTGGCAACGCCATTGCCTGGCGTGCCGAGTGCCTGAATCCACCACGATCATGCGGACCCGCTCGGTGTGCGGGTTCGGTATGACCGTCCCTTCCGGACGTTTGGCGCCCCAAATGTACATCAGGGTTGCGTAGGGCATCTCGCGGCCGGTCATCAGCCGCGCCATTTCGTCCATCAGATGATCTTTCAGCGACAGCGTGCTCTTGTCCCCGTCGAAGGCAACGAACACCCGTAGCGGTGCATCCTCGCGGGGTCCGCTGGCGTTGTCGCCGTCGGCGATGACGTCGCGCGTCTTCCAGGCCCAGCGCAGCTTGCCTGGCTCCCGCGGCTTCAGAGGAACATAGAGGCCCGAAGCGGAACCATCCGCGCGGGCATGCAGCACGACGCGCTGGTCGACTTCGGTCAGTGCGTATTGCGTGGGGGTCTTGCTGCGGTTGACGGTCCAGCTGTGCCAGCCCGCCGGCAATGCCTGCTCTGGGCCAAATGTCGAAAATAGCGGAAGTTGCTGCAACGGCATCGGCTCGGCGGCTTCTTGCCCGCTTTGGTCGCCAACTTTCTGGAGTTGAGCCGGGTAGTCGGAGCGCTGCGATGTCTCGTTCCGCAGCGATTTGGCAGTCGAGGCAGCCAGCCGCTGGTGGAACTTGCGGCAATCCATCGGCGAGATCCTGGCCACCTTGGGGGCCTTCGACACGGATGCCTCGGCGTCGGGAGACGACGATGGGGATGTCGCGCATCCGGCCAATGTCGCCGCAGCCGTCAGGAAAACGCCTGCAAACAGGGGCCTGCGCAGGCCCATGCCGATGAATCCGGCCATGTTTGCGGCCATACCTTCCCCCGGACTTCCCGATTGCCCGCCCCTGGTTGGGCCGTGGCTTGATTGCGTGACGATGGCACCGCGATGCTCACAAGTGGGGCAAGCGCCGGCGCCGAGCGACACCATAACAGAGCCGATGCGGAGGGAGAACCGGTGACTTCACGCACGGGGGCGATCTGTTGTATTCCGTCTGCGCGGCGCGGTTTCCGGTGCCGTTTTCATTTTTGGGGGCTTTCCGCCGCCGCAAAGCAAAACACCCCAGACCTTGTGAGATCTGGGGTGTCTTGGGG
>NZ_JCBAJO010000265.1:0-5803 GCF_059772245.1 Cupriavidus sp. R6-3 | reverse complement strand
TCGTCGCGCGACAGGTTGGCGGCGATCAGCGGCAGGTCGTGCCGCAACGCCAGCGCGATGACGGGCCGGTACAGCGACCAGTCCCATCCGGCGGCGCCGGCCCGCGCGATCAGATGATCGGCATCGCCCGGCCGCTCGCGGCGTGCCCGGTCCAGATCCGCCTGCCGCTCGCGATCGAATTGCTCCATCGCGATGGCGGGCCGCCAGCCCGCGTCGACCGCCTCGGTCAGCGACGCGAGCCGGCGCCGATGCCCTTCGGGGTTGTCGTGGACCTCGCCCAGCAAGACATAGCGGAACGCTGCGAGCCGATGCGTGCCGTCGTGCGCGCCGACATGCGCGCCGTCATGCGCGTAGCCATGCGCATCGCCCTCGGGATGCGCGGGCGCCGTGGCGCAGCCGGCAAGCAGGGCAAGCGCGGCCGCCATGGCGGCGACCTTCGCCATGCCGCGGGGTCCGCCTTCAGCGGCCCGCATCCGCTCCCACCGTCGCGGGCACGCGATTGCCGTCCGCATCGATCTCCAAGGGGCCGCTGCCGGAGAAGCGGTCCAGCGCCAGGTAGATCACCGGCGTGATGAACAGCGTGATGACCTGCGAGAACAGCAGTCCGCCGACCACGGCCAGGCCCAGTGGCTGGCGCAGCTCGGCGCCGGCACCGAGGCCGAGCGCAATCGGCAGCGCGCCCATGATGGCGGCCAGCGTGGTCATCATGATCGGACGGAAGCGCAGCAGGCAGGCCTGGCGGATCGCCTTCGCCGGCGGCATGCCCTGCTCGCGCTGCGCGGCCAGTGCGAAGTCGATCATCATGATGGCGTTCTTCTTGACGATGCCGATCAGCATCAGCACACCGATGATCGCGATCAGCGACAGCTCGACGCGGAACAGGAACAGCGTCAGCAGCGCGCCAACCGCCGCCGAGGGCAGCCCAGCGAGGATCGTCAGCGGGTGGATATAGCTTTCGTACAGCACGCCAAGCAGCACGTAGATCACCGCGATCGCCGCAATCAGCAGGATCACCTGCGTCGCCTGCGACGACTGGAACACCGCCGCATCGCCGCCCCAGCTGGTGAAGATCTCCTGCGGCATCGCGGTTTCCTGCTTGAAGCGGTCGATGCGCGCCGACGCGTCGCCCAGCGCCGCGCCCGGTGCCAGGTTGAACGAGACCGTCACCGACGGCAGCTGCCCCTGGTGATTGACCGCGATCGGACCGACGCGGCGCTCGGTGGTCGCGAACGCCGACAGCGGCACCAGCGTGCCGTTGGTGCTGCGCACATAGATCTTCGAGAACGCGGTCTCGTCGACGCGATCGACGTCCGCGGCCTGCAGGATCACGTAATAGCTGTCGATCGAGGTATAGATGGTCGACACCTGGCGCTCGCCGAACGCGGTATAGAGCGCGGTGCGCACGTCCTGCATCTGCACGCCCAGCGAGTTGGCCTTGTCGCGGTCGATCGCCAGCTGCGCCTCGAGGCCGGCCTGCTGCGAATCGCTGGTGACGTCGCGGAACAGCGGATCGGCGCGCATGCGGGCCATCAGCTTGTCGGCGGCGGTCTGCAGATTGCCCGACTGCACGCTCTGCAGCGTGTATTGATAGCGCGCCTTGCTGACGCGGCCGCCCAGCTGCAGGTTCTGCACCGGACGGAAATAGACGTTGAGCCCCGGAATGCCGGCCACGTCGCGGCGCAGCGACTCGACCACCTGCGGCATCTTCGGCCGCTCGCCGCCAGGCTTCAGTTCGATGAACATGCGGCCGGTATTGATGGCGGGCGAGGGGCCGCCGCCGATCGCCACCACGATGCTCTTGACCGCCGGATTCGCGCGCATCCGCTCGGCCGCGTCGCGCATCAGCGTCGACATCGCGTCGAAGGAGATGTCCTGCGGGCCGTCGGCATTGACCTGGATCTGGCCGATGTCCTCCTCGGGGAAGAAGCCCTTGGGGATCAGCACGAACAGCACCGCGGTCAGCACGAATGTCATGCCGGCCGCGGCCAGCACGGTCCGCCGATGGGCCAGGCACCAGTCGAGCCCGCGCGCATAGCGGTGCAGCGTGTATTCGAACAGGTTCTCGAACCACTGCGTTGAGCGCAGGCCGATGCTCTGCCGCTGGGCGGGCGCGGCGGCGTGGGCGGGCGCATGGCGGGGCGCATCGCCGTAGGCGTGCTGCGATTCGTCGACCGGCACGTTCTCGGCCGACAGGAAGCGCGCGCACAGCATCGGGATCAGCGTCAGCGACACCAGCGCCGAGACCAGGATCGACAGCGACACCACCGCGGCGAACTCGTGGAACAGCAGGCCGATCACGCCCGGCATGAAGAAGATCGGGATGAACACCGCCACCAGCGACACGGAGATCGACACGATGGTGAAGCCCATCTCGCGCGAGCCGACCAGCGCCGCCTTCAACGGCGCCATGCCTTCCTCGATATGGCGGACGATGTTCTCCAGCATCACGATGGCGTCGTCCACCACCAGGCCCACCGCCAGCGTGATCGCCAGCAGCGACACGTTGTCCAGGCTGTAGCCGAACGCCTTCATCAGCGCGACCGTGCCGATCAGCGAGATCGGCAGCGACACCGTCGGGATCAGCGTGGCCGCGGCGCGGCGCAGGAACAGGAAGATCACCATCACCACCAGCGCCGCGGTCAGCGCCAGCGTGAACTGCACGTCGTGGATCGACTCGCGCACCGAGCGGGAACGGTCATTGACCACGTTGACGTTGACCGAGGCCGGCATCTGCTGCACCAGCCGCGGCAGCGCGGCGCGGATCGCGTCGACCACCGCCACCGTGTTGGCGTCGGGCTGGCGCTGCACCGCCAGCACGATCGAGCGTTCGTTGTTCAGCCAGCTGCCGGTCTTCAGCGTCTCGACGCTGTCCTCGACCTCGGCCACGTCGGAGAGCCGCACCAGCGAGCCGTTGGGCTGGCTGGCGACGATGATGTTGCGGAAGGCGTCGGCATCGGCCAGCTGGCGGTTGGCCTGGATCGTCAGCATCTGGCGCGCGCCGTCGAGCGTGCCCACCGGCGTGTTGGCGTTGGCGCGCGAGATCGCGCCGGCCAGCTCGTCGAGCGTCATGCCGCGCGCGGCCAGCGCATCGGGACGCGCGCGCACCCGCACCGCGAACCGCTTCTGGCCGTAGACCAGCACCTGCGCGACGCCGGGCAGCGTCGACAGCGTCGGCGCGATCAGGTTGTCGCCGAAGGCGTTCAGCTCGGCCAGGCTCATCGCCGGCGAATTGATCGCCAGCAGGATCACCGCCGCGTCGGCCGGATTGACCTTGCGGTACGACGGCGGCTCGTTCATCTCGGTCGGCAGCGAGCGCTGGGCGCGGAACAGCGCCGATTGCACGTCGACCGCCGCGGCATCGATGTCGCGGTCGTTGTTGAACTCGATCGTGATGCTGGAATTGCCCAGCGTGTTGGCCGAGCTGATCACCGACACGCCCGGGATGGTGGCGAACTGCTTCTCCAGCGGCGTGGCCACCGACGCGGCCATCGTCTCGGGGCTCGCCCCGGGCAGCCGCGCGGTGACCTGGATCACCGGCGAATTGAAGCTGGGCAGCGCGGCGATCGGGATGGTCGGGTACAGCACAATGCCGGTGACCACGATCGCGATCGCCAGCAGCACCGTCATCACGGGCCGGCGGATGCAGAGTTCGGACAGCGTCATGGCGTCAGTGCTTCCCGGGGGCCGGCGCCGGGGCGGCGGCGCTGGCCTCGCGCACGGCGCTGCCCGGGCGCAGGTTCTGCACACCCTCGACCACCACGCGCGTGCCGGCCGGCACGCCCTCGACCACTGCCGCGGCGGCGGTCGCCGCCAGCATCTTCACCGGCATCGCGCGGACCTTGCCGTCGGCCTGCACCGCATAGACGAAGCGGCCTTCGGGTCCGGTCACCACCGACTGCGGCGGCACCGACACCACGCCGGTCAGCGTCTGCACCACCGCCTCGACGCGCGCATAGGTGCCGGGCCACAGGCGCTGGGCCTCGTTGTCGAACTGCGCCTTGACGCGGATGGTGCCGTATTGCGGGTCGACGGTGTTGTCGACGAAGGTGATGCGGCCCTGCACCGGTTCGGGATTGCCGTCGTTGGGCTGCGCTTTCACCGGCACCGGGCCGCTGCGCAGCGCGTCGCGCAGCGCGGCGAGCTGGCGCTCGGGCAGCGTGAAGGTGACGGCGATCGGCTGGATCTGCGCGATGGTCACCATCGGCTGGGCCGCGGTCGGCAGCACCAGCGAACCGGGGAAGACGTTGATCACGCCGGTGCGGCCGCTGATGGTAGCGCGGATCGCGCCGTAGCTGACCGCGACGCGGCTGGCCTCGATCGCGGCCTGGTCGGCGCGTACCGTGGCCTCCAGCGCATCGACCTTGGCGCGCGCGGTATCGACGGCGCTGCGCGAGATGAAGTTGCGCGCGACCAGTTCCTCGCTGCGCGCCAGCGAACGGCGGGCGTCGGCCAGATCGGCCTGGTCGCGCAGCAGCTGCGCGCGGGCGCGGGCCAGGTTGGCCTCGTCCATGCGGGTGTCGAGCGAGAACAGCAGATCGCCGGGCTTGACGGTCTGGCCTTCGCGGATATGGACGGTGCGGACGGTGCTGGAGACCTGCGGACGCACCTCGACGGTGGACAGCGCCGTCACGTTGCCGTTGACGCTGACCTGCAGCGGCACGTCGCCCTGGCGCGCCAGCGCGGTGGTCACCGCCACCGGGGCCGGTCCCTGTGCCTGCGGCTTCGGGGCGAACCATGTCTTCCAGCCGAACCAGCCGGCCCCCGCCAGCAGGACGACCAATGCCAGCGCCAGCCAGGGCGACACACGACTTCTGCCGGTACCCATGGCCTGGCTCCAGTTGCTTTCGACGAAGCCCTTGGCCTGGTCGATACCCTTCGATTTCATGCGAGGACCCTCTGCTGCGCCGCGCTGTTGATGCGCGTGTTCGCTCCCGTTGTCGCCGTGCCCATCCGGACGGCCGCCGCCGGCTTCTGGGAACCGGTGGGCGGCCGGCCGCCCCCAGTGGTACCGCCATGGCGCCGTATCTGGCAAGCGTTGGCAGACGCGTCCGTATTACAAACGATTACAGGGGAGGGGCCGTCTTTGTATCAGGGATCAAACATTAGCAGAAAACGGACCTGCCGGGCCGGCCGCCAGGGGCACGGGTGGCTGCGGGCCGTGCGCCGCGGCACCGAAGAGGTACGTGAAACGGGTACGCGACCGGGTACGCAAGGACCGCGTGCCAGGCCGGCGCGCTCTGGCCGACGCTCAGGCCAGCGCCTTCAGGCCTGCTGCGGCGCCTGCCGGCGCAGCCAGCGGCAGCCGAGGGCGCGGGCTCGCCCGGACAGCAGCAAGGCGCCGAGCATCAGGGCGGCCGCGCCCCAGTGCAGCGCGTGCGCGCCCGCAGTGGCGTAGATCGCCGCGCCGACCATCGCGCCGATCGCCTGGCCCAGATAGATCGAGGAGGAATTGAGCGAGATCGACACCGCCGCCCGCTCCGGCGCGAGCGCCACCAGCCGCGCCTGCTGCGCGCTGTTGGTGGCGAAGCCGCCCACGCCCCACAGCATGAAGATCAGCACCAGCGCGACCGCGCCGACGCCGGTCAGCGGCCACAGCAGCATCGCCGCCAGCGAGGTGCCCAGCGCGACGTGCACCACGCGGGCCGGCGTGGCGCGGTCCATGCGCGCCGCGGCGACGACGTTGCCGAGCACGCCGCAGGCCCCGTAGGCCAGGAACATCAGGCTCAGCGCGCCGCCGCTGACGCCATGGACGTCCCGCAGCATCGGCGCGATATAGGTGAACATCGTGAACATGCCGGCCGAC
>NZ_JCBAJO010000264.1:0-5813 GCF_059772245.1 Cupriavidus sp. R6-3 | reverse complement strand
GCGACCTGACGATCCGCTTCGGCGGCCATGTGGCCGTCAACGCGGTGTCGTGCGCCTTCCGGGCCGGCGAACTGACCTGCATCGTCGGCCCGAACGGCGCCGGCAAGACCACCTACTTCAACCTGATCTCGGGCCAGCTGGCGCCGACCAGCGGCCGCATCGCGCTGTACGGCCGCGACATCACGGGCCTGAGCGCGTCGGGCAAGGCGCGCCGCGGCATCGGCCGCGCCTTCCAGCTGACCAGCCTGTTTCCCAATCTGACGGTGCTCGAGAACGTGCGGCTGGCGGTGCAGGCGCGGGCCCGCATCGGACTCGATCTGCTGACGGTCTGGAGCAGTCACCGCGGCATCAATGCCGAGGCCGAGCGCTGCCTGGAGCGGGTCGCGCTGGCGGCCAAGCGCGACCTGACCGTCGCCGCGCTGCCGCACGGCGACCAGCGCAAGCTCGAGGTCGCGATCCTGCTGGCGCTGCGCCCGCGCGTGTTCATGTTCGACGAGCCGACCGCCGGCATGAGCGTCGACGAGGTGCCGGTGATCCTGGACCTGATCCGCGAGATCAAGCAGGACCGCGCGCACACCGTGCTGCTGGTCGAACACAAGATGGACGTGGTGCGCTCGCTGGCCGACCGCATCGTGGTGCTGCACAACGGCAGCCTGATGGCCGATGGCGATCCGGCCGAGGTGATCGCCTCGCCGATCGTGCAGCAGGCCTATCTGGGCCTGCCGGCCGACGGGGAGGGCCTTGATGTCTGAACGCACCGCCTCGCCATCCGTCCCGAATGCCGCACCGCAGGCCGCACCGCAAGGCGCATCGCACGCCGCACCGCACGCCGCGGCGCCGCCGCTGCTGCGCCTCGCCGGCGTGCAGACGCATATCGGCCCGTATCACATCCTGCACGGCGTCACGCTCGACGTGCCGCGCGGCGGCGTGACGATGCTGCTCGGGCGCAACGGCGCCGGCAAGACCACCACGCTGCGCACGGTGATGGGCCTGTGGCGCGCGAGTGCAGGGCGGATCGAATTCGACGGCAGGGACATCACCGCGCTCGATACGCCGGCGATCGCGCAGGCCGGCATCGGCTACGTGCCCGAGAACATGGGCGTGTTCTCCGACCTGACCGTGGCGGAGAACCTGCGGCTGGCCGCGCGCCAGGGCCCGGCCGATCCGCGGCGGCTCGACTGGGTGCTGCGCATGTTCCCGGCGCTGAAGGTGTTCTGGCATCAGCGCGCCGGCGTGCTGTCCGGCGGGCAGAAGCAGATGCTGTCGGTCGCGCGCGCCATCGTCGAACCGCGCCGGCTGTTGATCGTCGACGAACCGACCAAGGGGCTGGCGCCGGCCATCATCCAGAACATGATCGCGGTGTTCCGCGAGCTGAAGCAGACCGAGGTGTCGATGCTGCTGGTCGAGCAGAACTTCCAGATGGCGCGCGCGGTGGGCGACACGGTGGCGGTGATGGACGACGGCCGCGTGGTGCACGCCGGCTCCATGGCCCAGCTCGCCGCCGATGTGGGCCTGCAGCAGCGCCTGCTGGGGCTGTCGCTGGCGGCCCATCAGTGACCGGTGATCCATGACGACGCCGAACCCGCTTTACACGCTCCCATGCGCGCCACCGTGCGAGGAAACGAAACCATGACCGCTGGCAGGACCGTGTCCGAATCCGCCGCAGCGCATCCCGCGTCGTCGACCACAGCGTCGGCCACCGGCTCGACCACGGTGTCGGCCACTGCAGCGCCGGCCGCCACCGGCCTGCCCGCCGCCCGCCTGGACTGGCTGCCGCTGGCGCTGGCGCCGCTGCTGATGCTGCTGGCCTGGCCGCTGATCGGCAGCGGCTCGACCTGGCTGACGCTGACCATCGCCGGGCTGGCGATGGGCATGATCATCTTCGTGGTGTCGTCGGGCCTGACGCTGGTGTTCGGCCTGATGGACGTGCTGAACTTCGGCCACGGCGCCTTCATCGCGCTGGGCGCCTATATCGCGGCTTCGGTGCTGCTGCCGCTGGCGCCCTGGGTCGAGGCCGACAGCCTGGCGCTGAACCTGGCGGTGTTCGCGCTGGCGATCGTCGCTGCGATGGCGGTGGCCGGCGTGCTGGGCCTGGCCTTCGAGCGCGTGATGGTGCGCCCGGTCTACGGCCAGCACCTGAAGCAGATCCTGATCACGATGGGCGGCATGATCGTCGCCGAGCAGCTGATCAAGGCGATCTGGGGACCGGAGACCATCGCGTTGACGCTGCCCGCCAGCTTCCGCGGCGCGGTGCTGCTGGGCGACGCCGCGATCGAGAAATACCGGCTGATCGCGGTGGTGCTCGGGCTGGTGGTCTTCCTCGCGATGCTGCTCGTATTGAACCGCACGCGCATCGGCCTGCTGATCCGCGCCGGCGTCGAGAACCGCGAGATGGTCGAGGCGCTGGGCTATCGCGTGCGCCGGCTGTTCGTCGGCGTGTTCGCCGTCGGCGCGGGGCTGGCCGGCATGGGCGGCGTGTTGTGGGGCCTCTATCAGCAGAACATCACCGCGGCGATCGGCGCGCAGGTCAATGTGCTGATCTTCATCGTGATCATCATCGGCGGGCTCGGCTCCACCGCCGGCTGCTTCGTCGGCGCGCTGCTGGTCGGGCTGATGGCCAACTACACCGGCTTCCTGTTTCCCAAGGTGGCGCTGTTCTCGAACATCCTGCTGATGGTGCTGATCCTGCTGTGGCGGCCGCAGGGCCTGTATCCGGTGGCCCGGCGCTGAAGCGGCCGCCAGAGCCGCCCATCGCATCGTTGCCAGGCCATCCGTGCATCGCCGTCATTGCCTCCTCTTCGAGAAACCGACCGCATCATGATCCGACTGCTCTCCGGCGATACCCCGCGCAGCCGCACGCTGACGGTGCTGCTGCTCCTGCTGCTGCTGGCGCTGGTCTGCACGCCGTTCCTGATTCCGGGCGCGCGGGCGCTGAACATGGCCGCCAAGATCTGCATCTTCGTGGTGCTGGTGGCCAGCTACGACCTGCTGCTGGGCTACACCGGCATCGTCTCGTTCGCGCACACGATGTTCTTCGGCATCGGCGGCTACGGCGTGGCGATCGCAATGACGCGTTTCGAGCCCGGCTGGGGCGCGCTGCTGGCGGGCATCGTCGGCGCGCTGGCGGTGTCGATGCTGCTGGCGCTGGTGATCGGCCTGTTCTCGCTGCGCGTGCGCGCGATCTTCTTCGCGATGATCACGCTGGCAGTGGCGACCGCCTTTGCCACGCTGGTGTCGCAGCTGTCGGCCTGGACCGGCGGCGAGGACGGGCTGTCGTTCAAGGTGCCGGCGCTGCTGACGCCCGGCTTCGCGCTGGAGGACGCCGACGGCGAGGTGCGCGAATGGCTGGGCGTGCCGCTCAATGGCAAGCTGTTTTCGTATTACCTGGTGCTGGCCGGCGCCGCGGTGCTGTTCCTGCTGCTGCTGCGCGTGGTCAACTCGCCGTTCGGGCGCGTGCTGCAGGCCATCCGCGAGAACGACTTCCGCGCCGAGGCGATCGGCTACCGCACCGTGGTCTACCGCACCGTGTCGACCGTGCTGTCGGCGGCGTTCGCCACGCTGGCCGGCGTGCTGATGGCGATCTGGCTGCGCTACAACGGCCCGGATACCTCGCTGTCGTTCGAGATCATGGTCGACATCCTGCTGATCGTCGTGATCGGCGGCATGGGCACGATGTATGGCGCGGTGATCGGCACCGTGCTGTTCCTGCTGGCGCAGACCTATCTGCAGGACGTGATGAAGCTCGCCAGCGAGGCCACCGCGGCGCTGCCGCTGCTGTCGTCGCTGCTGCATCCGGATCGCTGGCTGCTGTGGCTGGGCCTGCTGTTCGTGCTCAGCGTCTATTATTTCCCGCAGGGCATCGTCGGGCGCCTGCGAGCCTTGCGATGAACACCGGCGCAGTGAACACCGGCGCAGTGAACACCGGCGCAATGAACACCGGCGCAATGAACACCGGCGCAATGAACACCGGCGTAATGAACACCGGCACGATCGACACCGGCACGATCGACACCGGCGCGATCGGCATCCGCGCGATGCACTCCATCACCGGCACCATGCCGATCCCAGGCCGAGCGGGGCGCCCATGTACGTAGTCGACTGGCTGCACAAGCACGCACAGCACCGCCCCGACAAGATCGCGCTGGTCGACGTCGACAGTGGCCGGCAGATCAGCTACCGCCAGTTCGACGAGCGCGCCAGCCGCTTCGCCGAATACCTGAGCGAGACGCTCGCGCTCTCACCCGGCAGCCGCGTCGCCGTGCTGGCGCACAACAGCTCGGACTATCTCGAGATGCTGTACGGCTGCGCCAAGGCCGGCATGGTGATGGTGTGCCTGAACTGGCGGCTGGCGCCGGCCGAGTTGAAGCCGATTCTGGACGACTGCACGCCGCAGGTGCTGGTCGCCGGCGACGGATTCCTGCACGTGGTCGCCGAACTGGCACGCGGACGCGCGTTGCGCGCGGTGCTGCATCTGGCGGACGACGAGGCGGCCGATGTGCCGGCCGGCTGGACCGAGTACGAGGCAGTGCTGGCCGCGGCGTCCGGGCGCATCGTCGAGATGCCCTGCCGCGACGAGCACGAGGTCTGGCATCTGCTGTACACCTCCGGCACCACGGGCCGGCCCAAGGGCGTGATCCAGACCTACGGCATGGTGTTCTTCAACGCCGTCAACGCGACGATCGCCAACCGCATCACCCGCGACGACGTGATGCTGGCGGTGCTGCCGTTCTTCCATACCGGCGGATTGAACCTGTATGCCAATCCGGTGCTGCACGCCGGCGGCACCGTGCATGTCGCGCGCCAGTTCGACGCGGGCGCCACGCTGGCGCGGCTCGATGCGCGGTCCGGCGCCGGCATCACGATGTTCTTCGCGGTGCCGTCGATCTACCAGTTCCTCAGCCAGCATCCGGACTTCGAACGGGCCGACCTGTCGGGTCTGCGCAGCTGCGCGGCCGGCGGCTCGCCGGTACCGCTGCCGCTGCTGCAGGCGTACCAGACCAAGGGCGTGACGATCTGCTTCGGCTTCGGCATGACCGAGACCGGCCCGACCGTGTTCGTCGCCGATGAGGACACCGCGCGCCGCAAGCCCGGCACGATCGGCAAGCCGGTCGGCTCGATGCTGACGCGCGTGGTCGATCCGCTCGGCAACGATGTCGCGCCCGGCGAGCGCGGCGAGCTGCTGATCAAGGGGCCGGGCGTGACGCCGGGCTACTGGAACCTGCCCGAGGCGACCGCGGCCGCGCTGCGCGACGGCTGGCTGCATTCGGGCGACATCGCCTATGTCGACGCCGACGGCGACTACTACATCGTCGATCGCGCCAAGGACATGTTCATTTCCGGGGGCGAGAACGTCTATCCGGCCGAGGTCGAGCAGGCGCTGTTCGCGCTGCCGCAGGTGGCCGAGGCGGCGGTGATCGGCGTCGCCGACGAACGCTGGGGCGAGGTCGGCATGGCCCTGCTGGTGCTGAAACCCGGCGCCAGCCTGGACCCGCAGGACGTCATCGCGCACTGCCGGCAACGGCTGGCTGGCTACAAGGTACCGCGCCATGTGCGCGTGGTCGACGCCCTGCCGCGCACGCCGTCCGGAAAGATCGAGAAACACAAGCTGCGCATGCAATACCGGCAGCATTGATGCGGCGCTCGCATGCGGCGTTGCCACGCAAGGAGACCACGATGCAGCACAGACACGGAAGCGATGTGGAAGGACAGGGGGCGGGGCAGGCGGCAAGGCAGGAAGTGGGGCGAGCGGCCGGGCAAGGGGCAAGGCAGGAAGTGGGGCGAGCGGCCGGGCAAGGGGCAAGGCAAGACGCAGG
>NZ_JCBAJO010000263.1:0-5852 GCF_059772245.1 Cupriavidus sp. R6-3 | reverse complement strand
CGCCGCGAAGCCGAGGCGCGCGAGGCCGCGCGCAAGCAGGCCGAGCTGAAGGCGCGCCAGGAGCGCGAGGAACGCGAGGCGGCCGAGCGGCGCGAGGCGCAGCGCAAGGAAGAACAACGCAAGGAAGCCCTGCGCAAGGAAGAGCAACGCAAGGAAGCCCTCCGCAAGGAAGAACAGCGCAAGGAGGCCCAGCGCAAGGAAGACCAGCAGCGCGCCGAGGAGCAGAAGCGCAAGGAACAGGCCGAGCGCAAGGAAGAGCAGGCGAAAAAGGCCAAGGCGGACGCCGAAGCCAAGGCGAAGGCGAAGGCAGACGCGGAGGCGAAGGCCAAGCGCGAGGCCGCCGCCAACGCCCAGCGCCAGGCCGAACTGGCCCGCCTGAAGGCGCTGGCCGGCGGCAGCGGCTCGGGCGGCGGCACCTCCGACAACGCCGGTTCGGGCGGCCGCGCCTCGCCGGGCTACGCCGACAAGGTGCGCCGCCGGGTCAAGCCGAACATCGTCTTTACCGAGGACGTGCAGGGCAACCCGACCGCCGTGGTGTCGGTTTCGCTGGCGCCGGACGGCTCGCTGCTGTCGGCCCGCCTGTCCAAGTCCAGCGGCAATTCGGCCTGGGACAACGCCGTGCTGCGCGCGGTCGAGCGTTCCGACCCGCTGCCGCGCGACGACAACGGCAAGGCGCCGTCCAGCTTCACGATCACTTTCCGGCCCAAGGACTGAGGCAGGGAAGCGTATGATTTGCAACATAGTGCAACCGGGATCGCTGGCCGCCGGGCGGCTGGCTACCATCGACGGTTGCCTGGCGCGGCCCGGCGGCGCCTCGCTCCGCGCGCCGTTGCCGACGCGTCCGATGCATCGATTGACGATCTCGATATAGATAGAGGAGCAGCATGCGACCGCTTTTGGCCCTCCGCCAACGCACCCCAGCCAACCCCCTCGCCAACCGGCGCACCGTCCGTGCGGCCGTACTCGCCTGGATCACCATGGCGCTGGCCATGATGCTGACGATGGGCCCGGCCCACGCGCAGCTGAACGTCGAAATCTCCGGCGTCGGCTCCAGCCAGTTCCCGATTGCCGTCGCCAACTTCCAGAATGAAGGCGCGGCGCCGACCAATCTGACGGCGATCATCCGCGCCGACCTGCAGCGCAGCGGGCGCTTCCGCAACGTCGACGTGGCCGGCGCCACCGTCCCGGAAACCGCCAACGTCGACCTGGCCGGCTGGAAGACCCGCGGCGCCGACGCCTTCGTGGCCGGCAGCGTCACGCCGGCCGGCGGCGGCCGCTACGAGGTCCGCTTCCGCCTGTACGACACCGTCAAGGGCGCCAGCCTGGGCGGCCTGGCCTTTACCGTCGGCCAGGACCAGCTGCGCGTGACCGCGCACAAGATCGCCGACTATATCTACGAGAAGCTGCTGGGCGAGCGCGGCGTGTTCGCGACCCGGCTGTCCTACGTCTCGCGCGTCGGCAACCGCTTCCAGCTGCTGATCTCGGACTCCGACGGCCAGAATTCGCGCGTCGCGCTGACCAGCAACGAGCCCATCATCTCGCCGTCGTGGTCGCCGGACGGTGCCAAGGTGGCCTATGTCTCGTTCGAGGCGAAGAAGCCGGTGGTCTATGTGCATGACCTCGCCACGGGCCGCCGCACGCTGGTGTCGAACCAGAAGGGCAACAACAGCGCCCCGGCATGGTCGCCGGACGGCCGCCATCTGGCGCTGGCGCTGTCGCGCGACGGTAATACGCAGATCTATCAGGTCAATGCCGACGGTTCGGGGCTGCGCCGCCTGAGCCGCAGCAGCGCGATCGATACCGAGCCGCAGTATTCGCCGGACGGCCGCCATATCTATTTCACCAGCGACCGCGGCGGCGCGCCGCAGATCTACCGCATGCCGGCGGCCGGCGAGGAGTCGGGCGCGGCCCAGCGCGTGACCTTCAAGGGCAACTACAACGTCAGCCCGCGGGTTTCGCCGGATGGCAAGCAACTGGCGTACATTAGCCGCGGCGGCGGCTTCAAGCTGCAGCTGATGGACCTGGGCAGCGGCGATGTCACCGCGCTGACCGACACGGCCAACGACGAGGCGCCCAGCTTCGCCGCGAACGGCAAGTACATTCTCTACGCCACTCGCGTCGGCGGTCGCGCGGTGCTGGCGGCGGTGTCGACCGATGGACGTACCAAGCAGGTTTTGTCGCTCCAGTCCGGCGAGGTTCGCGAGCCGTCCTGGGGACCCTTCATGCAATAACAGAAACAGGAGCCTCCTACCATGTCCAACATGATCACCAAGTCTCTCGCCATCGCCGTTCTGCTGACCCTCGGCGCCTGCTCGTCGGGCGTCAAGCTCGACGACTCCGCCAAGGCCGGTGCCGGCACCGGCGGCACCTCGACCACCGATCCGCGCGCCGTCGCGCCGGTCGACGTCTCGCGCGATCCGCTGAACGACCCGAACAGCCCGCTGGCCCGCCGCAGCGTCTATTTCGACTTCGACAGCTACAGCGTCAAGCCGGAATACCAGGGCATGCTGAACGAGCACGCCAAGTACCTGCAGGGCAACCGCAGCCGCCGCATCCTGATCCAGGGCAACACCGACGAGCGCGGTACCAGCGAGTACAACCTGGCGCTGGGCCAGAAGCGTGCCGAGGCGGTGCGCCGTTCGCTGGCGACCATGGGCGTGCCCGAGAGCCAGATGGAGGCCGTGAGCCTGGGCAAGGAAAAGCCCAAGGCGCTGGGTCATGACGAAGCGTCGTGGGCCGAGAACCGCCGCGCCGACATCGTTTATTGATCCCCGTCTGGATTCGTTTCGATCCGTTGATCCCGCGCTGAAGAAAGTCGATCCATGAAAGCACGCGTCTCTACTCTGTCGTGGCTAGTCGCCGCAGTTTGTGCCGGCCTGTTGCCGGCCGCCCAGGCACAGGCCGGTGTCTTCGACGATGACGAGGCGCGTCGCGCCATCATCACGCTGCGAGAGCAGTTCAATGGCTTCCAGGCCACTGCCTCGCAGCGGATCGACCAGAACAGCCGGGCCCAGATCGATATCCAGAACCAGCTCGAAGGGATGCGCCAGGAAGTGGCGCGCCTGCGGGGCCAGAACGAGGTGCTGCAGAACGAGGTCGCCAATCTGCAGCGCCAGCAGAAGGACTACTACGCGGACCTGGACGCGCGGCTCAAGAAGTTCGAGCCGCAGCAGGTCACCGTGGAAGGCCAGCAGGGCCTGGCCCAGCCGGGCGAAAAGACCGAGTACGACGCCGCGCTCAAGCAGTTCCAGACCGGGGACTTCAAGGGCGCCGGCGCCAACTTCTCGGCCTTCATCAAGAAGTATCCGCAGAGCCCGTACCTGCCGCTGGCGCAGTACTGGCTGGGCAATTCGCTGTATGCCCAGCGCGACTACCGCGGCTCGATCACGGTGCTGCAGAACATGGTGCAGGCCAATCCGACGCACCCCAAGGTGCCCGACGCGATGATCGCCATCGCCAACAACCAGCTGGAATCGAACCAGAAGGCGGCGGCGCGCAAGACGCTCGAGCAGGTGGTCGCCAAGTATCCCGGCACCGAGGGCGCCCAGGCGGCCAGCAACCGGTTGAAGACGCTGAAGTAAGGCACGCCGAAGCAGCAAGGCGCGCCGAGGTAAAGCGCCGAAGTCGAGCGCCGAAGTCGAGCGCCGAAGTCGAGCGCCGAAGTCGAGCGATTCTCGCGGCGGCGACGCCGGCGTCCCAGGTGCCAAGGCCCGCGCAAGCGGGCCTTTTTTCGTGGTCGCGCTAAAATAACGGGTTCCCCGATATACCGCGAAGGCCTGCTGGTCCTTCGCCGCTACCCGGCACGCGCCGCCCCGAGATGACCCAACGCGCAATCGTCCTGCTTTCCGGCGGTCTGGACTCCGCCACCGTGCTCGCCATGGCCAATGCCCAGGGCTTCGAGACCTATGCGCTGTCGATGCGCTATGGCCAGCGGCATTCGTCGGAGCTCGAGGCCGCCAAGCGCGTCGCCGCGGCGCTGGGCGCGAAGCGGCACGAGATCGTCGACCTCGATCTGCGCCGCTTCGGCGGCTCGGCGCTGACCGACGACGCGCTGGATGTGCCGACCGACGGCGCGGCCGGCGGTATCCCGGTGACCTACGTGCCGGCGCGCAATACCATCATGCTGTCGCTGGCGCTCGGCTGGGCCGAGGCGATCGGCGGCCGCGACCTGTTCTTCGGTGCCAATGCGGTGGATTATTCGGGCTATCCCGACTGCCGTCCGGAATACGTCCAGGCCTACGAGGCGCTGGCCAATCTGGCCACCAAGGCCGGCGTCGAGGGCGAGCGCATCCGCGTCCACGCGCCGATCATCGACATGACCAAGGCGGAGATCATCCAGGCCGGGGTCCGGCTAGGCGTCGATTACGGCATGACCGTATCGTGCTACCAGGCCGACGAGCAGGGCCGCGCCTGCGGCGTCTGCGATTCCTGCCGGATCCGCCGCGCGGGCTTCGAGGCCGCGGGCGTGCCCGATCCGACCCGTTACCAGAACGCCGCGTGATGCTGCTCGCCGCGGTCCGGCTTTTCCGCCTGTTCCGCCCGTTCCGCCTACCCCTTACCGTCCTGCCACCGGCAATCCGCCATGCCTGAAATCGACGTCCCCGCGCTGACGCGCACCGTGCTGGTCTGCACCTTCGCCCTGACCTTCCTGTTCGGGGCAGTCCTGCAGCGCACGCACTTCTGCACCATGGGCGCCGTCTCCGACATCGTCAACATGGGCGACTGGACTCGCATGCGCATGTGGGTGCTGGCGATCGGCGTCGCCATGATCGGCACCGGCGTGCTGGCGTGGTCGGGTCTGATCGATCCGGCGCGGACCATCTACGCGGCCGACAAGCTGGCCTGGCTGTCGGCGCTGGTGGGCGGGCTGCTGTTCGGCTTCGGCATGGTGCTGGCCTCGGGCTGCGGCAGCAAGACGCTGGTGCGGATCGGCGCCGGCAACCTGAAGTCGCTGGTGGTGTTCGTGTTCCTGGGCCTGTCGGCCTATATGACGCTGCGCGGCCTGTTCGGCGTCATTCGCGTGAACACCGTCGATGCCGTCGCGATGCAGCTGCCGACCTCGCAGGACCTGCCGTCGCTGCTGGCGCAGACCGGCCTGTCGCGCGGCACGCTGCAGCTGGTGCTGGGCTTGCTGCTCGGCGGCGTGCTGTCGCTGTGGGCGCTGGCCGGCAAGGGCTTCCGCACGTTCGACAACCTGCTCGGCGGCATCGCGGTCGGCCTGATCATCGTGGCGATGTGGTACGTGTCGGGCCATCTCGGCTTCGTGCCGGAAGATCCCAATACGCTGGAAGAGGTGTTCGTCGCCACCAACAGCGGCCGCATGGAAAGCCTGAGCTTCGTCGCCCCGTACGCCTATACGCTCGACTGGCTGATGATGTTCAGCGACAAGAGCAAGGTGCTGACCGTCGGCATCGTCAGCGTGATCGGCGTGATCGCCGGCGCGGCGGCCTATGCGCTGGCCTCGCGCACCTTCCGCTGGGAAGGCTTCGGCAACGCCGAGGACGTCGCCAACCATATCGTCGGCGGCATCCTGATGGGCGCGGGCGGCGTGACCGCGCTGGGCTGCACGATCGGACAGGGCCTGTCCGGCGTGTCGACGCTGGCGATCGGTTCCTTCATCGCGCTGGCCGGCATCCTGCTCGGCGCCGTGCTGGCGTTCCGCTATCAGATGTGGCGGCTGGAGAAGATGGTCTGAACGGCCATGCCGACGCCGCCAAGGGCAGTGCCGTTGACATGATCAGTCAGCAATGACTATAATCGCGGCTTCGGTTTTTTCGGGTCGTTAGCTCAGCCGGTAGAGCAGCGGACTTTTAATCCGTTGGTCGCAGGTTCGAATCCTGCACGACCCACCA
>NZ_JCBAJO010000262.1:0-5965 GCF_059772245.1 Cupriavidus sp. R6-3 | reverse complement strand
CAGGCATCGCGGCAGGCCGTCGCATCGCGTCAATAGCTCAGCCGCAGCCCGAGCCGCACCGTACGCCCTGCCCCGGGCGCGATCCACAGCGCGCTGTAGGAGCTGGCGCAGTAGTCGCGGTCGAACAGGTTGTGCACGTTCAGCGTCAGCCGGGCCTGCTTGCTGAGCTGCCAGTAGGCGAGCAGATCGACCAGCGTGTACGACGGCAGCGTGAAGCTGCCGGCGGCATCGCCCGAGCGTTTGCCGATGTAGCGCACGCCGGCGCCGACACCATAGCGTTGGCCCCACGGCGCCGCATCCTCGTAGACGGCGAGCGCGCTGGCGCTGGTGCGCGGGATATTGCGCAGCGGCGTGCCGGCCGGCAGCCGGGTATCGGCGGTGATCTCGGCATCGGTCAGCGCCACGCTGCCCGACACGCGCCAATGCTGGCCGACGCGGCCGGCCACATCGAGTTCGAGGCCGCGGCTGCGCGCTTCGCCGGCGGTGGTCGAGAACGAGGGATCGGCCGGATCGGCGGTCAGCACATTGCGCTTGTGGATGGAGAACGCACTCAGCGTCGCGCCGAGGCGGCGATCGTCGGTCTCGAACTTCAGGCCGGCCTCGACGGCGCGGCCGCGCTCGGGCGTAAAGGGCTCGCCGGCGGCGCTGCTGCCGGGATTGGGACGGAACGAGCGGCTGGCATTGGCGAACAGCGTCACGTTGTTGCTGGCCAGGTAGGCCAGGCCAAGGCGCGGCGACACCGCCGTCTGGTCCTGCTCGACGCGGGTGCCGCGCAGGCGGTTGTCCAGCGTCTGGCGATACGAGTCGACCCGCAGCCCGCCAAGCACGCGCCAGCGCTCGCCGATGGCGATCTGGTCCTGCGCGTACAGGCCGATATTGGTCTGCCGCTCGTGCGTATCGGTGTTCGGCAGCAGCGGCGGCGGGGCCGACCCGTAGACCGGCTCGTAGATGTCGATCGGGTACGGCGTCGCGGCGGTCGGATTGCCGCGCAACTGCACCTGGCTGCTGCTGAAGCGATAGGCGTCGAAGCCCACCAGCAGCGTGTGCGACAGCGGCCCGGTGTCGATGCGGCCGGTCAGGTCGGCCTGCAGCGCGGTGTCGTCGGACTGGTAGTCGCGGTATCGGCGCTGGCGCCGCAGCGTGCGATCGTCGGCGGCCAGCGCGAACGGCTCGGTCGAATACCCTTCCAGCGAACCGCCGCGATAGGCCAGCGACAGCCGGCCCTTCCAGCCCGGCGAGAACTGGTGCTCGATGCCGAGCTGATGCGACTGGCTGTCGAGGCGAATGTCGCCATCGCTCGGTTCGCCGAGGAAGGTTTTGCGACCCACCGCATCGAGCCGGCCGTCGACCGCGACGATGCCGCGGTCCAGCGGCGTGGAGAAGCGCTGCCATTCGCCGGCGTACTGGATCACCGTATCGGCGCCCAGCGTCCACGTCAGCGAGGGCGCCAGCAGATAGCGCTGGCTGTCGACGAAGGCGCGCTGGCTGCCCTGATGGTCGCCCACCATGATCAGCCGGCCGGCGACGTTTTCGCCCAGCGGTCCGGTGATATCGGCCGCGGCACGGTAGCGGTCGCGGTTGCCGACCTCCAGCTCGTAGTTCTGCGCCGGCTTGAACTGCGGCTGCTTGGTGACCAGGTTCAGCGTGCCGCCCGGCTCGCCGCTGCCATACAGCGACGAGGTCGGCCCCTTCAAGACTTCGACGCGCTCGATGGTGGCGACGTCGCGCGGCGCGGTGAAGCCGCGATTGGCGACGAAGCCGTTGACCAGATAGCCGGTGCCGGTGTTCTCGTTGCCGGCAAAGCCCCGCACCGCGAAGTTGTCCCACAGTCCGCCGAAGCTGTCCTGGCGCGCGATGCCGCTGACGTAGTCAAAGGTCTGCTCCAGCCGCGTCGCGCCGATATCGTCGATCATCGCGCGCGGCACCACGCGCACCGCCTGCGGCACCTCGCGCAGCGGCGTGTCGGTGCGGGTCGCGCCGCTGGCCTCGTCGGGGTTGTACGATGCGGCGCCGGAGGTGACCACCGCGACCTCGGGCAGCATGGCTTCCTCGCGCTCGGCGGCCTCTGCAGCGTCTGCGAGCGCCGCCACGGCGAACAGGGCGGCGGCGAGCGGCGGCAGGGGATGGACCGCGCGCAATGGTCGCATGGACAGGCGCGCAGGCAGGTTCGCGGGCAAACGCGCAGGCAAACGCACGGGCAGCCGCGCGGGCGATGAAGTCGGCGTGGACATGATTGGACGAAGGGTGAACAACGACGCGCGACCACCACGACCGCCATGCCCCGCTACGTGCGCGGCCGGCAAGGGAAGCCGCAAGCAGGACAAGAAGCGGCGACAATACGGTCTGCGGTGACGCTGCCGAGCGACGGCGCGCCTTATTGAGAACGAATTTTCATTATCATTCTAGCTATGGAACGCATGACCCGTCAACGCGAGGCCGTGCTGGGCGCGCTGCGCGAGGCCGCCCGGCCGCTGAGCCCTGCCGAGATCCTGGCCGCCGCGCAGCGCACGGTGCCGACGCTCGGACTCGCGACGGTCTACCGCAATATCCGCGCCATGCTGCAGGAAGGCGGCCTGGTGGCGGTGCCGCTGCCGGGCCAGGCCGACCGCTACGAGGTCGCGGCCGCGCCCGACGCGGTCGTGCACAAGCACTACTTCCAGTGCCTGACCTGCGACCGCGTGTTTCCGCTGGAAGGGTGCCCCGGGCACCTGGAAGAGATCACGCCGCCCGGCTTCGTGGTCGAGCAGCACGAGCTGACGCTGCGCGGCCGCTGCATCGAATGCGCGACGAAGAAGACGGGCAAGCGCCGGACGAACTGAGCGGCAGGAAAAGGCGTTGTCCCCGTGAAGGCGGGGACCCGGTGGCTCGCAGGGTCGGAGTCGCTGAATGCCCGCGGACGCGGGAACGACGTGGTGGTGTGTTGACGCCTGCTGCGGCCGCCGCGCCTGCTACGGCTGCGAGATCGCGAACTCGTGCGCGGTGGTGTCGAGCCGCGAAACGCGGCGCTCGACGCGCCGGTCGTGATAGGACGAGGCGATCCGCGTGATCTGCAGCAGCGGGCCGCCCACCGGCACCTCCAGCAGCCGATGGTCGTCCTCGTCGGCCAGCACCGCGCGCAGGCGCTCTTCGGTGCGGATCACGTTGATGCCGAAGGCGTCCTGATAGAAGTTGTACAGCGTGTTGGGCCGCTCGCGCAGCATGGTCTCGGTCAGCCCTTCGAACAGCGCCTCGGGCACCGTGATCGCATCGGTCATCACCGGCCTGCCGTCCAGCGACAGCACGTTGGTGAAATGGAAGACCCGCTCGCCCGGCGCGATGCCCAGCGCCAGCGCCTCCTCCTTGCTGGCCTTGCCGCGCCGGAATTTGGCCAGCCGCACGCTGGGAAAGGCGCGATGCCCGTCCTCGCGCACCACGCGGAAGAAGCGGAAGAAATGGTCCTCCTGGCGGTGGGTCGCGACGAAGGTGCCGCGTCCCTGATGGCGGATCATGATGTTCTCCGCCACCAGTTCGTCGATCGCCTTGCGCAGCGTGCCGATCGACACGCCGAAGCGCTCCACCAGCCGGCGTTCGGCCGGAATCGCCTCGCCCGGCTTCCACTCGCCCGCGGCGAGCGCGGCCAGGATGGCCCGCTTGACGTCCTTGTACAGCACGCCGCCGATTGCCGCGCCTGCTTCGAATTCTGCGCCCACCTTCAACGATCTCCCTGGACGGATGGATTGGCACGATGCCGGTTCCGCGCCGCCGCCGCTTGCCCGGCGGCGCTGGATCGGAACGTCTATATAACATGGATGACTGCCGTCACCCGCCCCCCGCCGTGTTGAAAATCGTTTCGAACGCCTGGGCCGGCCCTTCGGTTCGATGCCTGCGCTCGCACGCCGGGCGTCGCCCCCTGGGATCAACGCCTGCGATCAACGCCTGCGGTCGGCGCATACGGCGGGCGCAGGCGATCGACGCTCGAATCGACCTACTCGGCCCGGATGCCCTTCTGGTCGATCAGCTTGGCCCAGCGCGCGACCTCGCCCTGGAAGTAGTCGGTAAAGGGCGCGCTCGCCTGCGGCGCGGGCGAGAAACCGGCGGCCACGATACGGTCGCGCACCGACTTGATCTCGACCATCTTCGCCACCGCCGTGCCGACCTTGTCGATCACCGGCTTGGGCGTGCCGGCCGGCATCATCAGGCCGGTCCAGTTCTCGACCAGCAGGTCGGGGAAGCCGACCTCGCCGACCGTGGGCACATCCGGCAGCAGCGGATGGCGCTCGCGCGTGGTCACCGCCAGCGCGCGCAGCTTGCCGCCCTTGACGTAGGCCAGCGACTCGGGGAAGTTGGAGAACACCACGTCGATCTGCCCGCCGATCAGGTCGGTCATCGACGGTGCACCACCTTTGTACGGCACGTGCGTCAATTTGGTGCCGGTCAGGCTCTCGAACAGTGCAAGCGTCAGGTGCGGCGGCGTGCCGTTGCCGCTCGAGCCCGCATTGAGCTTGCCCTTGCGCGCGGCCTCGACCAGGTCCTTCATCGAATGGATCGGCGAATTGACCGGCACCACCACGGTCATCGGCGAGGAGGCGATGCGCGCCACCGGCACCAGGTCCTTCTGCATGTTGAACGGCAGCTTCGGAAACAGCGTGACGTTGGAGGCGTGCGTCAGCGTGACGGCCAGCCAGGTATAGCCGTCCGCCGGGGCCTTGGCCACCTGGTCGGCGCCGATATTGGCATTGCCGCCCGGCTTGTTGTCGATGACGATCGGCTTGCCCCACTCCTCCGACAGCTGATGGCCGACCATGCGCGCCATGATGTCGGTCAGGCCGCCGGGCGCGAACGGCACCACATAGCGGATCGGCTTGCTCGGATAGTCGGCGGGACCCTGGGCCGCCGCGGGCGCGGTGACAGCAACGACGGCGGACAATGCAACGGACAACGCGGCCACATGCCGCAGCATGGAGCGAATCAACAGGCGATGCATGGTTTGTCTCCTTTGTTTGCCGCCATCCGTACTTTGCGGACCTCGGCTTGTGGGGCGGCCCCTGGGGGCATCGCCTGGACGACGCTGCCCCGGGGCCGGCATGAGCTGACGCTTGCTAGGCCGGACTACCCTCCCCGGCCAGCGCCTCCAGTTCGGCCAGCAGCGCGGCGGGCACGGCGATGCCCTCGCTGCTGGCGCGTCGTTGCGATGCCTCGCGGCGCGCGCCCGGCAGGCGCGTGCCCGGGTCGGCCAACATCGCCGCCAGCAGCGCCTCGACGCGATCGTGATAGACCTGCTCGCCGCTGAACGCGGCGGGGTCCAGCACCAGGAAGACCTGGCCGATGCGCGGCCGGCCGCCGGCATCCTCGAAGAAGGAATCGGCCTCGGCGCCGAACTGCGCCCCGGCCAGCGACACCACCAGCAGCTCGACGAGCAGCGCCAGCATCGCGCCCTTGACGCCGCCCGCGGGCAGCATCGAGCCGCGCAGCGCGGCCTTCGCGTCGGTGGTCGGCTCACCAGCCTCGTCGAGCGCCCAGCCCAGCGGAATCGGCTGGCCGGCCTTGGCGGCGACCATGATCTTGCCGCGCGCGACCTCGGACAGCGACAGGTCGATCACCACCGGCGCGGCGCCGCGTCGCGGAAACACCGCGGCGATCGGATTGGTGCCGAACAGCGGCTTGCGTCCGCCCCAGGCCGGCATCGCCGCCGGCGAGTTGCCCAGCGCGATGCCGATCATGCCGGCGGCGGCGACGGGCTCCAGGTGGGAGGCCGCGGCGCCGAAGTGATGGCTGTTGGTGACCGCGGCCACGCAGACGCCGAGCTCGCGCGCGCGGGCGATCGCGTGCTCGATCGCCATCGCACAGGCCGGGAAGGCGAAGCCGCATTGGGCGTCGACCAGCAGCGCGGCACGCTGTTGTCGGCCGTGCCGGCCCTGTCCGCTCTGACCGCCCTGACCGCTCTGACCGCTCTGTCTCTCCGGCTCGCCGGGCGTGCGCAGTACCG
>NZ_JCBAJO010000261.1:0-5971 GCF_059772245.1 Cupriavidus sp. R6-3 | reverse complement strand
GGCCGCCGCTGCGCGATCCGGAGGCCGACCGCGACCATGGCGATCTGGTCGGCATCACCGGCTGCTTCTGCGCGATCGCCGAGACCGGTTCGCTGATGCTGCTGTCGGGGCCGGAAACCTTCGCCTCCGGCGCGCTGCTGCCCGAGACCCATATCGCGGTGGTGCCGGCCGGCCGCATCGTCGCCGACCTCGAGGAAGCCTTCGCGCTGGTGCGCGCCGAGCGGGGCGAATTGCCGCGCGCGACCAACATCATCAGCGGACCGTCCCGTACCGGCGATATCGAGCAGACCATCGTGCTGGGCGCGCACGGGCCGTATCGCGTGCACGTGGTGCTGGTCGAACAGGCCTGAGGGCGCGTTGACGTGCAGGTGCGTGCCGGAACGGTTTTCGTGCGTGCCGCAGCGTGGTTGAGCGTGGTTGAGCCGGCCTGAATATCGCTGCGGCACGGCACGCGGACGCCCGTCCTGCTCTCCCGCGCCGCATCCCGTCGCGCCGGCCCCGATACAACGACGGGCATCCCGCATTCGAACCCACTTCCAACAAACAGCAATAACAGGAGACCGAACACGATGCAGTCCGCCCTCGCGCCGCGCTTGTCCAACGCGCCCCGGCTGGCGCTGCCGGCCATGCTGGCGATGTTCCCCGCGCTGGCCGGCGCCGCCGAACTGGACGGCGCCGCGCTGGGGCCGCAGTGGGCCTTGCCCTTCGCCGGCATCCTGCTGTCGATCGCGCTGTTTCCGCTGCTGGCGCCGCGCTTCTGGCATCACCACTTCGGCAAGGTCGCGGCCGGCTGGGGCCTGCTGTTCCTGGTGCCGTTCGCGCTCGCATTCGGCATGCATGCCGCCACGGCCAACGTCGTGCATGCGCTGGTGGCCGAGTACATTCCGTTCATCGTGCTGATCGGCGCGCTGTATATCGTCGCGGGCGGCATCTGCGTGCAGGGCAACCTGCATGGCACGCCGAAGCTGAACACCGGCATCCTCGCGCTCGGCACCTGCCTGGCCAGCGTGATGGGCACCACCGGCGCGGCGATGCTGCTGATCCGTCCGCTGCTGCGCGCCAACGACAACCGCCGCCATGTCGCGCACGTGGTGGTCTTCTTCATCTTCCTGGTCGCCAATGCGGGCGGTTCGCTGACGCCGCTGGGCGATCCGCCGCTGTTCCTCGGCTTCCTGAAGGGCGTCGAATTCTTCTGGACCACGCGCCATATCTTTCCGCAGACGCTGTTCCTGTGCATCGCGCTGCTGGTGATCTTCTATTTCGTCGATCGCCACTACTTCCTCAATCGCGAGGAGGAACTGCCCCCGCGGCTCGATCCGACGCCGGATTCGCGCGGCATCCGCATCGACGGCAAGGCCAATTTCGCGCTGCTGCTGGCGATCATGGCGCTGGTGCTGATGAGCGGCCTGTGGCAATCGGATATCGCGTTCGACGTGATGGGCACCGTGGTGCCGCTGCAGGCGCTGGTGCGCGACGTGGCGCTGGTGGCGGTGGCGCTGGTGTCGCTGGCGATCACGCCGCACAGCGCGCGCGCCGGCAACGAGTTCAACTGGGATCCAATCCTGGAAGTGGGCAAGCTGTTCGCCGGCATCTTCCTGACCATCATCCCGGTGATCGCGATGCTGAAGGCGGGGACCGACGGTGCCTTCGCCGGCGTGATCCGCGCCGTCAGCGACAGCAACGGCCAGCCGATCGACAGCATGTACTTCTGGGCCACCGGCCTGCTGTCGTCCTTCCTCGACAACGCGCCGACCTACCTGGTGTTCTTCAATACCGCCGGCGGCGACGCGGCCACGCTGATGACGCGCGACGCCACCACGCTGGCGGCGATCTCGGCCGGCGCCGTATTCATGGGCGCCAACACCTATATCGGCAATGCGCCGAACCTGATGGTCAAGGCGATCGCCGAGGACCGCGGCGTGCGCATGCCGAGCTTCTTCGGTTATATGCTGTGGTCCTGCGGCATCCTGGTGCCGCTGTTCGGGGTGATGACCCTGCTGTTCTTCCGCGTCTGAGGTTCACGATGGCTTCGCAATCCCAACCGCAATCCCAAGCGCAATCTTCCTCGCCGCGTCCGGCCGTGCTGGTCACGCGGGCGATCTTCCCCGATGTGATCGAACGCCTCGCGCAGTATTTCGAGGTCGACCACAACCAGCCCGACGTGCCGCTCGACGCCGCCGCGCTGAAGGCACGCCTGGCCGGCAAGGCCGGTGTGCTTTCCAATGCCGCCGACCGCATCGACTCCGGGCTGATCGGCGCGCTGCCCGAACTGCGCGCGGTCTGCAACATGGCGGTGGGCTACAACAACCTGGACCTGCCTGCACTGACGGCGGCCGGCATCGTCGCCACCAACACGCCGGACGTGCTGACCGAGACCACCGCCGATTTCGGCTGGGCGCTGCTGATGGCCACCGCGCGGCGCGTCACCGAGTCGGAGCACTTCCTGCGCGCCGGCAAATGGGAGCGCTGGTCCTACGACATGTTCCTCGGCATGGACCTGCACGGCAGCAAGCTGGGCATCCTCGGCATGGGCCGCATCGGCCAGGCGCTGGCAAGGCGCGCCGCCGGTTTCGGCATGACGGTGCTGTACCACAACCGCAGCCAACTGCCGGCCGAGATCGAGCAGGGTCTCGGCGCGCGCTACGTCAGCAAGGCGGAACTGCTGCGCGAGTCCGACCACCTGATCCTGGTGCTGCCGTACAGCGAGCAGAGCCACCATGCGATCGGCGCGGCCGAACTGGCGCAGATGAAGCCGACCGCGACGCTGATCAACCTCGCACGCGGCGGCATCGTCGACGATGCGGCGCTGGCCGAGGCGCTGCGCGAGCGGCGCATCTTCGCCGCGGGGCTGGATGTGTTCGAGGGCGAGCCCAAGGTCCATCCCGCGCTGCTGCAGGTGCCCAACGTCGTGCTGACCCCGCATATCGCCAGCGCCTCCGAAAAGACGCGGCGCGCGATGGCCAATCTCGCCGCCGACAATCTGATCGCCGCGCTCGGCGCCGGGCCCGATGCCGGCCGGCCGCCTTGTGTGCTGAACCCCGAAGTGCTGGCGCGCCGCTAGCGTGCCGCTGTGGTGGCCACCGCGCGGTGGCCACGGCTGGCCTGGCCGCGGCGGCGCCGGCTTCCACCCGGCTTCATGACTCGATCCCCGATGTCTTCCTCCTCGCTGATCCTGATCGCGCTGGCCGCGATCCTGCTGCTGACCCTGCTGACGCTCGTCGTGCTGCTGATGCGCGGGCGCGACGGCAGCGCCGGGCAGCTGCATGCCGAACTGCTGCAGCGCCTGGCCGACTGGCGCGAACGCGGCGAGCGCGACAGCGAACGGCTCGAACGCAGCCTGCGCGGCGAGGTCGCCGAGGCCGCGCGACTGGGGCGCGACGAAACCAGCGAGCAGATGATGCGCTTCCAGCAGACGCTGTCGGCGCAGATGACGCATATCGCCACGCTGCAGAACAACCAGATCGACATGTTCGCGCAGCAGCTCGCCAAGCTGACCGAATCGAACGAGCGGCGCCTGGGAGAGGTGCGCGCCACGCTGGAGCAGAAGCTCAAGGACATCGAGGCCAACAACGCCGCCAAGCTAGACGAGATGCGCCGCACCGTCGACGAGAAGCTGCACGCGACGCTGGAGCAGCGGCTGGGCGAATCGTTCCGCATGGTGTCGGACCGGCTCGAGCAGGTGCATCGCGGCCTGGGCGAGATGCAGATGCTGGCGCAGGGCGTCGGCGACCTCAAGCGCGTGCTGACCAATGTGAAGACGCGCGGCACCTGGGGCGAGGTCCAGCTGGAAATGCTGCTGCAGCAGATCCTGACGCCCGAGCAGTACGCGCGCAACGTCGAGACCGTGCCGAACTCGGGCGCGCGCGTCGAGTTCGCAATCCGCCTGCCGGGCAAGGAAGTGGGCGTCGGCAACGGCGGAGGGAGCGGCAGCGGCAACGGCACGGTCTGGCTGCCGATCGACGCCAAGTTCCCCAAGGAGCAGTACGAACGGCTGACCGACGCGCAGGAACGCGGCGATGTCGAAGGCGTGGCCGCCGCCGGGCGCGAACTCGAAGTGGCCATCAAGCGCGAGGCCCAGACCATCGCCGAGAAGTACCTGTCGCCGCCGGCCACCACCGACTTCGCCATCCTGTTCCTGCCGACCGAGGGCCTGTATGCCGAGGTGCTGCGCCGGCCCGGATTGACGGACCTGCTGCAGCGCAATCATCGCGTCACGGTGGCCGGCCCGACCACGCTGACCGCCGTGCTGAACAGCCTGCAGATGGGCTTTCGCACGCTGGCGCTGGAAAAGCGCTCGAGCGAGGTGTGGGAGGTGCTGGGCGCGGTCAAGACCGAGTTCGGCAAGTTCGGCGACGTGCTGGCGCGCACGCGCGACACGCTGGAGCGCGCCGCCCGCAATATCGAGCAGGCCGAGGTGCGCAGCCGCCAGATGGCGCGCAAGCTGCGCAAGGTCGAGGCGCTGCCGTCCGAGGCCGCCGAGCAGCTGCTGGGCTTGCCGGAGGAGGACGACGGCGAGGCCGGGCCGAAGGATGCCGGCCCGGCGGCCTGAGCGGCGCCGGCAGGGATTCGGGCCCGCCGGCCTGGGGGCTGCCGGCGGCAGCGTCCGAGCAAAAAAAAAGCGCATCCGCCGGGATGCGCTTTTTTTGTCGGAGAAGGGCCCGGCTGCCGGAGCTTATTGCCCCTCGGGCGGCAGATTGCGGATCGTCACCTCGATGCCGCCGAAGCGGGCCGCCACCCAGTTGTAGGCCTTGCAGGCCAGCCACAGCAGGCCGAAACCGACCAGCGCATTCAGGATCAGCGCCGTGAACACCGTGATGCCGGGCAGATCGCCGTAGCGGACAAAGGCCACGAACAACCCCATCGACACGATCGGCACCGAGAAGCACAGGTAGACCAGAACGAGCGCGCGTGCGGTCTTGACGGGGTGGAGGTAAGCGATCTCCTGATTCATGACAGCGTGGCAGTGGGGAAGAGTTGGGGTGCGGCAAGTGTAGCGAATGGGTGGCGTGGCGCATAGCCTCGCCCCGCCGGGGCGGCCGCGCGCACGGCTTCGGTACGCAAAAAAACGACAGTGGCGAGGGACGAACCCGCCGGCCCGCAGACGGATGCGCGATGGGGCGAGCGAAGGCGCAGCGATGGGGCCGGCGATGGGGCCGGCGAGGGGGCTGGGCGCGGTGCCCCGGCCTTACAGCAGGCCCTCGAACAGCATCACCTCGACCGGATCGCCGGCCGCGACGCCGCCTTGCTCGTGGCCCAGCACGATGAAGCAGTTGGCCTCGCTCATCGAGCGCAGCACGCCGGACCCCTGCTGGCCGGTAATGCGCACCTCCCACTGGCCGTCGGCGCCGCGCGCGAGGATGCCGCGCTGGTATTCGGTGCGGCCGGGCTTCTTGCGGATGGCGTGCGCGCTGCGCACGCGCATCAGCGGCGGCGGCGCGATGTCCGCGCCCATCATCCGATGCAGCGCGGCGCGGACGAAATGGTAGAAGGTCACCATCACGGCGACCGGATTGCCCGGCAGGCCGAACAGCAGCGCCTGATGGCCGTTCGACGCGATGCGGCCGAAGGCCATCGGCCGGCCGGGGCGCATCGCGATCTTCCAGAAGGTCACGTCGCCGAGTTCGGCCATGATCTGCCTGGTGTAGTCGGCTTCGCCGACCGACACGCCGCCCGAGGTGATCACCGCATCCGCGTTCTCGCACGCGCTGCGCAGCGCGGCCTCGAGCGCGGCCGGATCGTCGCGCACCACGCCCATGTCGATCAGCTCGACATGCAGGCGTCGCAGCATGCCGTGCAGCGTGTAGCGGTTCGAGTCGTAGACGCAGCCGGCGTCGAGCGGCTCGCCGATCGAGCGCAGTTCGTCGCCGGTCGAGAAGAAGGCCACGCGCAGGCGGCGCCGTACCTTGACCTCGGCGATGCCGAGCGAGGCCAGCAGGCCGAGGTCGGCCGGCTGCAGCACGCGCCCCTGGTT
>NZ_JCBAJO010000260.1:0-5984 GCF_059772245.1 Cupriavidus sp. R6-3 | reverse complement strand
CAGCCCTTTTCGGGCATCCCACGCAATCCTTCGCTTTTACCCTCAAAGCCACGCCCAGCAAGGCGCCGCGGGGCATTCGGCACGTCACCTCCGCCGACAAATTCCCGCATTCATTCGCATATAATCGCCCCCGCTTCCCCAATTTCTACCCACGGGTTCCCCATGGCATCAATCCAGAAGACGGCGACGGGCTGGCGCGTGCAGATCGCGGTGAAGGGCCAGCGCGACAGCCGCATGTTCGATTCGAAGGCGCAAGCCCAGGCCTGGGCCGTGCAGCGGGAGGCCGAGATGCGATCCATATCCGCCGGCTTGGGGAGTAAGACGCATACCGTTGGGGACGTGCTCGACCAGTACCAGCGGGCGGTGAGCCCGACGAAGCGTGGGGCGCGGTGGGAGAAGCTGCGGCTGGAATTGATAGGGCGCAAGGAGATCGGCGGCAAGCTGTTCCGCGACATCCGATTGGCTGACCTGAAGCCGTCTCATATCGCCGCGTGGCGCGATGCGCGCGCCCGGGAAGTTTCTGGCGCCTCCGTGTCCCGCGAGATGTCGCTGCTCTCGCACGCGCTTGAGGTGGCCCGCAAGGAGTGGGGATGGCTCGTGCACGATCCCATGAAGGACGTGCGCCGGCCGCCGGACAATCCGCCGCGAGAGCGCCTTATCTCGCTGGAAGAGATCGAGCGCATGACGCTCGCGATGGGGTACCACGAGGGTCTCCCGGTGGTCCTGCCGTCCCAGCGCGTGGCGGTTGCCTTTCTGTTCGCGATCGAGACTGCCATGCGGTCGGGCGAGATCCTCGGGCTGACCAGCCGGACGGTCGATTTCGATAAGCGTGTCGCCCATCTGCCGCTCACCAAGAACGGCGGCGCCCGGGATGTCCCCCTGTCGACGCGCGCGATCGCGCTGCTCAGGATGCTGCCGCCGGTCGAGGAGGGGAAACCGCTGTTCGCCCTGTCGCCAGCCAGCCGCGACGCCCTTTTCCGCAAGGCAAAAGAAAAGGCCGGCATTGCCGACCTGACTTTCCACGACACCCGCCACGAGGCGATCACGCGTCTGGCGAAGAAGCTGCAGCCGCTGGATCTGGCCCGGATGACCGGGCACACGAACCTGAACGAGCTGATGACCTACTACAACGCCACCGCCGCTGACATCGCGGCGCGCCTCGGCTAGACCGGCTTCCGGGGGCGTCCCACCGTCTTTACCCGGTGGCCCTCCACCCATTCGATCACCTCGGCCGCTTTCCACAGCGGCTGCCCCTTCGATTTCGCAGTTTGCGTCGGCAGCCGGATGGGCTCGGGGAAGCCGGGCAGCGTAACGACGCGCTCGAGCACGACGGCCGGCGAGCGGTGCAGGTAGCCCGCGATGGTCTTTGCATCCCACAGGCGGATGGAGAGAGGGACAGCGGGCGCCTGGCGCTCGGATACGGCCTCGGCAATGCGGTCGATCAGTTCAGCGGTTTCCATGGTCTTCGAGATTCCAATGCTTGCGGGTCAATTCGATGATGCGTGCTGCGGTTTCGGTCATTCTTCTTGGTCTTCCGCGCACCAATCGCAGTCCCATGCCGGCGATACCCCATGCCGGCACGTCTTGCTTTCGTCGTGATACTCGGCCTCCGGCTCTTCAAACTCGTCAAGGTCCGTGTCTCGGATTCGGTTTTTGGTTGTCATCTGTCGACCTCCATCACGCAGTCATGCTGCCCTGTTCACCATCCACGCCGCGGCCGGGTCCATACGCGGCACCCACGCGGCTTTCCACTGCTCGTGCGCCTTGCTCACGTCCTTGCGCGCCAGGCGCTCGACGTCCTTGGGCAGCCGAGCCTCGCCCTTCTGGTCTCGCGGCAGATTCGGGCGGGGAACATCGGGCCGGCTGCCGATGGCGAACAGGGGCACGCGCTTGATGTTGGGCTGGCACCATCCGGCGATGTAGACGCGCTTTGCCGACGGGCCCCGCAACTCCTCAAGGCGATTCCTGGCCGTGTCCACGCTGATCCCGACGTACCGCGCGATGTCGGTGAGGGTGACGCCCTTGGGGCTGGCGCGGCGGATCACCGCATATACCGCGGCGCGATCTCGGTTGGCGCGCGCGACCTGAGCGTCGGTCGGGCCGTAGGATTTCCCGCTCATGCCACGCTCCGCGAAACGCTTTGCGACGCGCGGCGCTGGAGCACCGCCTCCAGGTTTGCCGATCGGTTCTGCTCTGCTGCGAGGGCGAGCTGCAGCCGGCGGATTTCTTGGGCAGCCTCACGCCGCAGTTGCTTGGCGTCGCTGTGCTCGCAGTAGCTGGGCTCGTGCTCGAGCCGAGTGAGGATGTCGTTATCCATGATGGCCTCCATGCGGGGCAAACTCGCCGTACACAAGCGCCGATGCCAGTTCAAAGAACTCGCCAGCTTCCTCTGCTGTGTCGAACATTCCGAGAAACTTGCGACGGCCCTTGATGGTGATTCGTGCCTGAAATTTTCGATGGTGCTTCTGCACACCCTTCACCCCCAGACGGTTATGGGACCGCGGGCCGCTATTCACGCCGTTCTGACCGACCGTACACAGCCTGAGATTGGCGCGGCGATTGTCGATCTTGTTCCGGTTGATGTGATCCACCATATTGCCGTCATACAGCGATAAGCCCATCACTTCGCGGTGCATCCGAACGCAGATCTTCTTGCCATTGACGCGCTCGAAGCGCACGGCGTAGCCCCACCAATTGACGTACCAGGTGTGCGCGGATAGAGCGGCGTAGTCCTGCGCATCAACCAGGATCTGTTCACCCTTCTTGGTAGTGATGACGCAGTGTTCGTTGTGGGCTTCGAGCCGTTTTACGATCGTGGTCATGGTCATGCTCTGTCGGGGTGAGGCCGCCGCGTTCTGCATCCGCTCCCGTGGGCGTGTCTGGCGTCCGGCGGGGCCTCGGTGAATCGTCAGTCGCCGCGCCGGTCAGCGAGCTGCGAGCGCAGCTCGTACCCCATCAGCGGCCACACCTTGTTGACCGCGTTTTGCCGCGCGATCTTGCGGCCGATCTCCGGGTCGAAGTTCTCCGGGCTGGCGCAGGCCGACTCGCCGGTCACGGTGAAGCCGTTGCGCAGCACCAGCACGCAGAAGGTCAACAGGCTCAGTGGGGTGCCGGTGCGGCAATCGAACTTGTGCTCGGCGACGACGTTGTTGTTTTGGGCTGCGACAGCACTCACGTCCGCGCCGAGAACGCCATTGGCGGCGGTGAAGTAGTGCTCGCTGGCGATGTTCGCCTCGATGTCAGCCGGCGTGACGCGCGGCGCGGTCTTGCCCTTGGCTTGGATTTCCTGCTCGATGGATTGGTCGTTGTGCATGTGCGTCTCGCTCATGAAGGGGGTGGAAAGTCAGGCCGCCTGGGCCTCGCCGAACAGCTCGGCGACGTTCTGCGGCGCCGGCGGCGTCAGCGTGATGTCGACGGTCTGCTGGATCAGGCTGCACAGCTTGCCGACCTGGTCCTCCTGGGGATGCACCACGGCGCGGAAGGTCAGCAGCACCGTGCCGCCGTTCTGCGGCTCGATGCGGAAGCCGTCGATGTCGACCTCCCCGAGCCGGATGTCGCTCGGGCCGCCGATGCCGTAGGGCACGACCAAGGTGTAGCCCTTGCCTTCGAGCGACCATTTGAACCCTGACATGCCGGGGTACTTCAGGACGCTCAGGCGCTCGGGGTCGATCATGTCTTCCTGATCCTCGGGGCGCTTGTACAGCGCGCTGCGCAGGTCCGGCGCGAAGTGGGCAAGGATGGCGTTATCCGCGGCGATCTCGAATTTCAGATCGAACGCCGGCACTTTCTTGTCGCCGTGGATCTCGGCGCGCGCATTGACGCTGGCCAGCTTCGCGGGGGTCTTATCGAGCTCGAACATCGGTGGTGGTCTCCGGTGGTGGTGCGGGAAGAAAAGGGCGGCGCGCCGGCCGGGGGGACATGGCGCGCCGCAAAGCGGTTAGTCGCGGTTCAGTTCCTCGCGGCGCTGTTCCCACGCCGCATACAGCGGGCCGGCCGTGTCCTCGTCGAGCGTTCGCAGCTCGTCTGCCATGACGTCAAGCGTGTCCAGGTCGTGGCAGTTGGCAATGCGCTCGCGGAAGCCGTCCGCGTCGAAGTCGGGCTGCACTGCGGCGCGAGCGGCCGGCTCAGGTTGGGCCGGCGTGGGCTCGGCAGCGGGCACCACCTCAGCTGGCTGTGCCGGCGGCGTGAAGGTGTCCGCGCGGCGCAGGTCTTCGGAGGTCATCGTGTAGCTGCCGTCCGGGCGCACGTCGATCACGTCGGCCAGTTCCTCGGCCGTCTGCAGTCCCATGCCCAGCTCCGGCGCGTAGGCGCGTTGCCAGAAGGCAGCGGCGCGGTAGACGAACATCTGGTCGGCCATGGTCAGCCACTTCGAGCCCTTCTTCGTGTTCCAGCCCTCGGCCTTGACCATCTTCCAGTCGACCCAGATGCCGTCCAGCCGCTCGCCCGTGGCCTTCTCCAGCGCCCAGGCGCGGCAGCCGTAGTCGTCGGTACCGAGCTTGCCCTTCCACTCGTAGCGCAGGGACGAGAAGCGGCCGCAGGTGTTGATCGTGGCGATCAGGAATTTCGAGGACCAGCTCGGATTGCCGTGCACCACGTACAGGTTCTGCATCACCATCAGCGGGTCGGCGCCGATGCGGTTGGCCATGTTCAGCGCGATCACGCAGTTGGCCAGGTTGCCGCGGAACTGCTGCGGCACCAAGTCGGAAGCGGTCAGCAGCTTGGCGCCGCGCTGCATCAGCTCAAAGGACTGCAGGCTCCCGAAGCCCATCTGCACGGCGGGCAGGGCGGCTTCGCGCTGGATCGCGCTGGCGCGCAGGTCGGTAACGGTGGCGGTTGCTTGGGTCATGGTGTCAACGTCTCCAGAAACAGGTTGCGTGGTTGGGGCAGTAGCGCGCGTGGCACATCATCGATTTCGGGTTGCCCCATGGCTCGATCTCGCCGTGCACCAGCTTCGCCGCGGTCTGCAGCAGGCCGGTGTGTTCGTCGTCGCCGAGCAGCACGTCGCGCGCGCCTTCCACTTCGGCGGTGCCGATGCGCTGCTTGTCCGGGGTCTGGTTGGTTTGCAGGCCGATGATCTGAGCCGGCGCGTCGATCGGCAGTTGCAGCGCGGTCTGCGCCACCAGCTCATAGACGCCCAACTGCGCCGCGTGGCCTTGTGCCTTCGCGGTGCCGTCGGTGCCGACTGCCTGCTTGCCGGTCTTCACATCGCAGATCCCGAGCCGGCCATCGGCGACGCGGCGCACGCGGTCGGTGTGGCCGGTCAGCACGATGTCGAGGTCGGTCAGCAGCAGCGATTCGACGCTGATCTCGACGGCGACATACTCGACGCGCGGCGCGTACAGCGTGCAGTAGCGCTCGGTGAGCGAGACCGCCACGTCGGCGACGCGTCCGGGCTTCTCGCCATCCCAGTCGACTTCGTAGTCCGGCTGCATGACGGACTGGAACGCCGCGTCCTTGGCATCGTCTAGACGCACGGGCGTGCCATGCGGCAGCCGGCCGGCATCAAACAACGCGGTGCCATGGTGGACAGCGGTGCCAAGCGCGGCGTTGGCGCTGCTCGGCGTGCGCTTGCCCTCCAGGTGGATGGCGAGCCAGCGCGCCGGGCAATCGAACAGACTGCCGAACGACGACGCGCGGATGGTCACGGGCTGGCGGGTCATGCCAGCCTCGCGCCTGTCATCGGGTTGTAGTGGCCCTTTGCCGGGGCCTTCGACGGCGAGCACACCCAGCGGTCGCCCAGCGCAGCCTTGGCCTTCTCGCGCAGCCCGTCGACGCGCGCCTGGCGCTTTTCTTCCTCGGTCAGCGGCGACACGTAGTGACGCAGGTCGAATCCTTTGGTCGGGGTCATCTCACACTCCCATTGCTTGTCTGATCGTCGCGGCAATCACTGCCACGAGGAATGCCCACACGCCGTACTTGAGCCGCTTGCAGTTCCGCGCGATGCGCTCGTCCCGCATGCGCTCGTTGAAGTCGCGGATGTCGTG
>NZ_JCBAJO010000026.1:0-38897 GCF_059772245.1 Cupriavidus sp. R6-3 | reverse complement strand
CGTTGGCCGGCGTCGCGTTGGTTGATGTCGCGTTGGCCGGCGTCGCATTGGAGCGGCCGCCGAGCAGCGCGCCGATGCCGGCGCCGCCAACCTCGTACACGCTCTCCATCGGCGGATAGCACAGGCCCTTGTCGGCGCAGCCCTGCGAGGTCACGATCAGCGTCCATTTGCCGTCGGCCGGCGCGGACTCGACCGGCACGCGGATCGTCACCGTGTCGCGGTAGGTCTCCATCTCCTTGCCGAAGGTCTCGTCGAACTTGACCTTGCCGGCGGGCAGGTCGGGCGCGCCGAGCTTGACCTGCGCCGGTTGCGCGGCGAAGGCGAAGCGTTCGCGGTAGAGGTAGTAGCCCGGCGCGACATCGAAGCGGACCTCGACGGTGCGCGGGTCGATGGTGCGCGCGGCGAAGCGGAAGGCCTGCTCCGGCGGCAGGAAGTCGTCCTGGTCGGCCGCGCGGGCCGGGCCGGCGCCGAGGCACAGGCAAACGGCGAGCATCGCCAGGGCGATCGCGGCCAGCGATTGCCAGGCTTGCCAGCCTTGCCAGCTTCGCAGGCCCTGCGAATGCTGCGAGCGCTGAGCGCCCTGCCCCGTGACCATGTCCATCGACCCCAAGCTGCTGCCCATCGTCGGTTCCTGCTGTTATTCGTTATGTCGTTGCGCTGTGTCGTTGCGCTTTGCGTTTGCGCTATGCCGCAGCGCCAGGTCGTTGCGCCATGCGGTTGCACTATGCGGTTGCGCTATACGCCTGCGTTATGCGGTTGCCCTATCTCTCTACGTTCGGCGGCGTCCCGCCGCGTCTTTCCCTGACCTGTCCTGCGGCCGGCTCACGCGCCGCCGTCCGGCCCTGCCGTCTGCTCGCGTACCCAGTCGAGATAGGCCGGCAGGCCCGCTGCGACCGGCAGCGCGACGATCTCGGGCACATCGTAGGGATGGTGCTGGCGGATGACGGCTTCGAGCGCGTCGTAGCGCGCCCGCGTGGTCTTGATCAGCAGCGGCAATTCGCGCGCCGTCTCGACCGCCCCTTGCCACCAGTACTGCGACTCGCATGCCGGCAAACGGTTCACGCACGCCGCCACCCGGGCCTCCAGCAGCGCGCGGGTCAGCGCGGCGGCACTGTCCTCGTCCGGCAGCGTGGTGATCACCACCAATACCTGCGATGCGTCCATCGATATCGCTCCTGCATGACGCCGGCCCAAAAACAAAAGAGCCAGGCAATTGCCTGGCTCGATTGTAAGCGGTTCGCCAATCCGCAGCGCCCGTGGCGGCCGCCGCGTCGGATCGGCGAAGGGGCGAAGGTCTTACTCCGCAGCTTCCTCGGCCGGGGCCTCGGTCACTTCGGGACGATCGACCAGCTCGACCAGCGCCATCGGCGCGTTGTCGCCCTGACGGAAGCCGAACTTGAGGATGCGGGTGTAGCCGCCCGGACGGGTGGCGTAGCGCGGGCCCAGTTCGTTGAACAGCTTCGTGACCATGTCGCGGTCGCGCAGGCGGGCGAAAGCCAGACGGCGGTTGGCGACGGTGTCCTTCTTGGCCAGCGTGATCAGCGGCTCGACGACCTTGCGCAGTTCCTTGGCCTTCGGCAGCGTGGTCTTGATCAGCTCGTGCTGGAACAGCGAGTTGGACATGTTGCGCAGCATCGCGAGACGGTGCGACGAGGTGCGGTTCAGTTTCCGCAAACCATGACGGTGACGCATGATGATTCCTTTCTAGATCAGTGTTTGACCAGCTCTTCTATCGCCAGCGCATTCCCGTCGGGAGCGCGCCGGCGCGGGCCGGTAGTCGGTTTGCGCCGCCTGGCCATCGCTGGCCGGGCGGCAGGGACTGGCAGCGGACGCCGGCTGGCGCCCGCCGCGCAGATTACTTCTCCAGGCCGGCGGGCGGCCAGTTCTCGAGCTTCATGCCGAGCGTCAGGCCACGCGAAGCGAGGACTTCCTTGATCTCGTTGAGCGACTTGCGACCCAGGTTCGGGGTCTTCAGCAGCTCGTTCTCGGTACGCTGGATCAGGTCGCCGATGTAGTAGATGTTCTCGGCCTTCAGGCAGTTGGCCGAGCGCACCGTCAGCTCCAGGTCGTCGACCGGACGCAGCAGGATCGGATCGATCTGCGGCGCGCGGCTCGAAGCGGCTTCCGCCGACGACTCGGTGCCTTCCAGCGCCGCGAATACGGACAGCTGGTCGACCAGGATGCGGGCCGATTGACGGATCGCTTCCTCGGGCGAGATCACGCCGTCGGTTTCGATGTTCATCACCAGCTTGTCCAGGTCGGTACGCTGCTCGACACGGGCCGACTCGACCGCGTACGAGACGCGGCGCACCGGCGAGAACGAGGCGTCCAGCACGATGCGGCCGATCACCTTGTTCGACTCGTCGCCGAACTTGCGAACGTTGCCCGGCACATAGCCGCGGCCCTGTTCGACCTTGATCTGCATGTCCAGCTTGCCGCCGGCCGACAGATGGGCGATCACGTGGCCGGGATTGATGATCTCGACATCGTGCGGCAGCTCGATATCGGCGGCCGTCACCACGCCTTCGCCTTCCTTGCGCAGCGACACCGTGACTTCGTCGCGGTTGTGCAGCTTGAAGACGACGCCCTTCAGGTTCAGCAGCAGGTTGACGACGTCTTCCTGCACGCCGTCGATGGTGGAATATTCGTGGACCACCCCAGCGATCGTCACTTCGGTCGGGGCATAGCCGACCATCGACGACAGCAGCACGCGACGCAGGGCGTTACCGAGCGTATGGCCGTAGCCGCGCTCGAACGGCTCCATCACGACTTTGGCGTGATGATCGCCCAGCGGCTCGACGGCGATGATTTTTGGCTTGAGGAGTGCTGTTTGCATTAGGTTGTCCTTTTCAATACCCTCGGCTCGTTACACCGATAAGGCTGAGTTCTGGAACCCGAAAAAACCCATCGTACGATGGGCAATAAGCCCGGCGCGCCGAAGCGCGCCGGGCTGAAGATGGAGCTCGACGAGAAATCGCAAGCCGCGGCCGTTGTAGGCGAACGGGTCCGGGCGATTAACGCGAATACAATTCGACGATCAGGCTCTCGTTGATGTCGCCCGAGATATCGGCGCGATCCGGCACTTGCTTGAACGTGCCTTCGAACTTCTTGGCATCGACGGCCACCCAGCTCGGGAAACCCGACTGCTCGGCCAGCGACAGCGACTCGGCGATACGAGCCTGCTTCTTGGCCTGTTCGCGGATCGACACCACGTCGCCGACCTTGATCTGCGCCGACGGCACGTTCAGGGTCTGGCCGTTGACCAGGATCGCCTTGTGCGACACCAGCTGGCGCGCTTCGGCACGGGTCGAGCCGAAGCCCATCCGGTACACGACGTTGTCCAGGCGGGTTTCCAGCAGCTGGAGCAGGTTTTCGCCGGTATTGCCCTTGCGGCGGTCGGCCTCGGCAAAGTAGCGGCGGAACTGGCGCTCGAGCACGCCGTAGATGCGCTTGACCTTCTGCTTTTCACGCAGCTGGGTGCCGTAGTCGGAGGTACGGGCGCCCGAGGTACGGCCGTGCTGGCCCGGCTTGCTGTCCAGCTTGCACTTGTCGGCGAGCGAGCGGCGCGCGCTCTTCAGGAACAGGTCGGTGCCTTCACGGCGGGAAAGTTTGGCCTTCGGGCCGGTATAACGTGCCACTTTATCTTCCTTACTGATTCGATCGCGGCGCCAGGATCGACGCGCCGCGAGTCCGCCTGCTGCATCCGCCTTGAGGGACGGTGACGGCGAACGGTGGGCTTATCCAACGCGCGCGGCCGAACGGCTGCGCGCCACACAATGAATTCGCACGGAATTCCGACGATCTGTCCGGCAGCACCCGCTGGCGCGGATGCCTCGCCGACAAAACGCGGCATTCTATCACAACAAGAACGACAGGACCCGCGCCCGGAAAATCCGACGCGGGTCCGGCGATGCCTGGCGCTTAGATACGGCGGCGCTTCGGCGGACGGCAGCCGTTGTGCGGCACCGGCGTGACATCTTCGATCACGGCGATCTTGATGCCCAGCGCGTTCAGCGCGCGCACAGCCGATTCACGACCCGGGCCCGGGCCCTTGATGCGCACTTCCAGGTTCTTGATGCCCTGGTCTTGCGCGACGCGGCCGGCGTTCTCGGCAGCAACCTGGGCTGCGAACGGGGTCGACTTGCGCGAACCCTTGAAGCCCTGGCCACCCGAGGTCGCCCACGAAAGGGCATTGCCCTGACGGTCGGTGATCGTGATGATCGTGTTGTTGAACGAGGCGTGGACGTGCGCGATGCCGTCGGCGACGTTCTTCTTGACCTTCTTACGCGCGCGCTGGGCGGCGTTGTTCGGACCTTTTGCCATTAGTTATCTTCCTCTGCCTTGGGCGTTACTTCTTCAGAGCCACGCCGGCCTTACGCGGACCCTTGCGGGTACGGGCGTTGGTGCGGGTGCGCTGGCCACGCAGCGGCAGGCCGCGGCGGTGACGCAGGCCACGATAGCAACCAAGGTCCATCAGACGCTTGATGTTCATCGTGGTTTCACGACGCAGGTCACCCTCGACCGTGACCTTGCCCACTTCGTCACGAAGCTTTTCCAGGTCGGCGTCGGTCAGATCCTTGACCTTCTTGTCAAAAGGAACGCCAGTGGCCTCGCAAATCTTGCGAGCGCGCGAGCGGCCGATACCGTAAATCGCCGTCAGGCCGATCTCGGTATGCTTGTGATTCGGGATGTTAACCCCTGCGATACGTGCCATTCGTCAATCCTCTTTACGATTAGCCTTGGCGTTGCTTGTGGCGGGGATCCGACGAGCAGATCACGCGCACGACACCGTTGCGCTTGATAACTTTGCAGTTGCGGCAAATGCGCTTAACAGAAGCCAGCACTTTCATGATTTTCCTCTTCCTTCAATTCCTGTTTCGGCTCACTTCGTCCGGAAGACGATGCGCGCGCGTGACAGATCGTATGGCGTCAATTCGACCGTAACTTTGTCCCCCGGCAGAATGCGGATGTAGTGCATCCGCATCTTCCCGGAGATATGGCCCAGTACGACATGGCCATTTTCCAGCTTCACCCTGAAGGTCGCATTGGGCAGGTTTTCGATTACCTCACCCTGCATCTGGATGACGTCGTCTTTAGCCATACCTAGCCTGTCCTGACCCGGCTCAGCGCAAAGTCAGGTTACCTTTGAAATTGGCCTTCTTCAGCAACGACTCATACTGCTGCGACATGACATAGGACTGAACCTGGGCCATGAAGTCCATCGTGACGACCACGATGATCAGCAGCGAAGTTCCGCCGAAATAGAACGGCACGTTCCAGCGCAGCACCAGGAATTCCGGCAACAGGCAGACCAGTGTGATGTAGATCGCACCAGCCAGCGTCAGTCGCACCAGAATCTTGTCGATATAGCGCGTCGTCTGCTCGCCAGGACGGATGCCCGGAATGAAGGCACCGCTTTTCTTCAGGTTGTCCGCGACTTCCCGGCTGTTGTACACCAACGCCGTATAGAAGAAGCAGAAGAACACGATTGCCGCAGCATAGAGCAGGATGTACACCGGTTGGCCGGGCGACAGGGTCGCGGCCAGGTCCTTGATGAACCTGCCCACGGCGCCGGTCGAATCCGACGTGAACCAGCCCGCGATCGTCGCCGGGAACAGGATGATCGACGATGCGAAGATCGGCGGAATCACCCCTGCCATGTTCAGCTTCAGCGGCAGGTGCGACGACTGGCCGCCGTACACCTTGTTGCCGACCTGACGCTTGGCATAGTTCACCAGGATCTTGCGCTGGCCGCGTTCGACGAACACCACCGCGAATGTCACCGCGATCACGATCGCCACGATGAAGATCGCCGCGATGATGCTCATCGAGCCGGTACGAACCAGTTCGAACAGCCCGCCGATCGCATTGGGCAAGCCCGCCGCGATACCGCCGAAGATGATGATCGAGATGCCGTTGCCCAGTCCGCGCTCGGTGATCTGCTCACCCAGCCACATCAGGAACATCGTGCCGGTCACCAGCGTGATCACCGCGGTAGCGCGGAACATCATGCCGGGGTCGATCACCAGGCCCGGTTGCGACTCGAGCGCGACCGCGATCGAGAACGCCTGGAAGGTCGCCAGCAGCACGGTCCCGTAACGGGTGTACTGGGTGATCTTCCGCTGTCCGGCCTGCCCTTCCTTCTTCAGCGATTCCAGCTGCGGCAGCACGATCGTCAGCAACTGCATGATGATCGACGCCGAGATGTACGGCATGATGCCGAGCGCGAACACGGTGAAGCGCGACAGCGCGCCTCCCGAGAACAGGTTGAACATCCCGAGGATGCCACCCGACTGACTCTGGAACAGCTGCGCCAGTTGCTCCGGATCGATTCCCGGCACCGGAATATGCGCACCGATGCGGTAGACGATCAGGGCCAGCACCAGGAACATCAGCCGGCGCTTGAGATCGCCGTACTTCGCCGTGTTCCTGGCCTGTGCGCTTGCATTGGGTTTCGCCGTGGCCAAACGATGCTCCGACTTGTGACTCGCCTATGCTGCGAAATCTGCTTACTTACTCCGCGATCTGACCGCCCGCGGCTTCGATCGCTGCCTTGGCGCCAGCGGTGGCGCCCAGACCCTTGATCGTCACCTTGCGGGTCAGCTCGCCGGCCTTGATGACCTTGGCGCTCTTGACCAGGTCGCTGACCAGACCGGCCTGCTTCAGAACCAGCAGGTCGACTTCGGCCGCTTCCAGGCGCTCCAGATCACGCAGCGTGACTTCGGCGGTGAACGCCTTGGTCAGCGACGTGAAGCCGCGCTTCGGCAGACGACGGTACAGCGGCATCTGGCCGCCTTCGAAGCCCACCTTGTGGAAGCCGCCCGAACGCGACTTCTGACCCTTGTGACCGCGACCGGCGGTCTTGCCCAGGCCGGAGCCGATACCGCGGCCGACGCGACGCTTGGCGTGCTTCGAACCGGCGGCCGGTTTCAGGTTGTTCAGTTGCATATTGCTCTCCATATCCCGATCTTGGCCCAGGCTCAGCCGATGACCTTCACCAGGTACGAGACCTTGTTGATCATGCCGCGCACGGCCGGCGTATCCTGCAATTCCGACACCGAGTTGAGGCGGCGCAGGCCAAGACCACGAACGGTGGCGCGATGATCCTCGCGCGTGCCGATCAGGCTGCGCACGAGTTGCACTTTTACGGTTTTCTGCGACATTTCGTTCACCTGCCTTAACCGAGGATGTCTTCGACAGACTTGCCACGCTTGGCGGCGATTTCGCCCGGCGTGCTCATCTTCTGCAGACCGTCCAGCGTGGCGCGAACCATGTTGTACGGGTTGGTCGAGCCGTGCGACTTGGTGACCACGTTGGTCACGCCCATCACCTCGAAGATCGCGCGCATCGGGCCGCCGGCGATCACGCCGGTACCTTCCTTCGCCGGCATCATCAGCACCTTGGCGGCGCCGTGCTTGCCAACGACTTCGTGCTGCAGCGTGCCGTTCTTCAGCGGGACCTTGACCATCTTGCGACGGGCTTCGTCCATTGCCTTCTGCACGGCCACCGGCACTTCCTTCGCCTTGCCCTTGCCCATGCCGATGCGGCCATCGCCGTCACCGACCACGGTCAGCGCAGCGAAACCGAGGATCCGGCCGCCCTTCACCACCTTGGTGACGCGGTTGACCGAGATCATCTTCTCGCGGAGGCCGTCGTCGCGTTCGTCCTGCTGGACTTTTGCTTGCATCTTTGCCATGACGTATCTCTCTTAAGCGCTTAGAACTTGAGGCCGGCTTCGCGGGCAGCGTCAGCCAGGGCCTTCACGCGACCGTGGAAGCGGAAGCCGGCGCGATCGAACGCGACGGTTTCCACGCCGGCAGCCTTCGCCTTCTCGGCGATGCGCTTGCCGACCACGGTGGCAGCAGCGGTGGTGGCACCGCTGCCGGCCAGTTCCTTGCGCACTTCTGCTTCGACGGTCGAAGCCGACGCCACCACCTGGGTGCCGCACGGCGAGTAGACCTGAGCGTAAATATGCGTATTCGTACGGAACACAGTCAGACGATTGACCTTCAGCTCGGCAATCTTGGCGCGGGTCTGACGTGCACGGCGCAAACGAGCGTCTTTCTTGTTCATCACTGCACCCCTTACTTCTTCTTGGTTTCCTTCAGGATGACGCGCTCGTCTGCGTAGCGAACACCCTTGCCCTTGTAGGGCTCGGGCGGACGGTACGCGCGGACTTCCGCGGCAACCTGACCGACTTTCTGCTTGTCCGCACCCTTGATGATGATCTCGGTCTGCGTCGGCGTTTCCGCCTTCACGCCTTCCGGCATCTCATGGATCACGTCGTGCGAGAAACCAAGCTGGAGCTTCAGCGCAGCGCCTTGCAGCTGGGCACGATAGCCCACGCCTACCAGGGTCAGCTTGCGCTCGAAACCGGTGGTCACGCCCTTGACCATATTGGCCACCAGAGCACGCATGGTGCCCTGCAGAGCGTTTGCTTCGCGCGATTCGTCAGCGGCGGCGAAGGTCAGCGTGTCGTTCTCGACGTTGACCTTGACCAGGCTGTGAATCGGCTGGGACAGCGTACCGAGCGGGCCCTTGACGGTGAGCACGCCGGCCGCCACATTCACTTCCGCGCCTTTCGGCAGCGCGATGGGAGCCTTACCTACACGGGACATGGTTACTCCTTACGCGACGTAGCAGATGACTTCGCCGCCCACGCCCGTGGCACGTGCCGCGCGATCGGTCATCAGACCCTTGGGGGTCGAGATGATCGCGACGCCCAGGCCGTTCATCACTTGCGGGATTTCGCTGCGGCCTTTGTACACGCGCAGACCGGGCTTCGACACGCGTTCGATGCGCTCGATCACCGGACGGCCGGCGTAGTACTTCAGACCGATGGTCAGTTGTGCCTTGCCGCCTTCCTCGGCGACAGCGTAGTCGTCGATATAGCCTTCGTCCTTCAGGACCTTGGCGATCGCCACTTTCAGCTTCGACGACGGCATGACAACCGACGCCTTCTGCACGCCCTGGGCGTTGCGGATGCGCGTCAGCATATCGGCGATAGGATCGCTCATGCTCATACTGTTTCTCCTGTAGCCTGTGCGTAATTACCAGCTGGCTTTCGTCAGACCCGGAATTTCGCCCTTGAAGGCGATCTCGCGGATCTTGTTACGCGCCAGGCCAAACTTGCGGAAGGTACCGCGGGGACGACCGGTGATCGCGCAGCGATTGCGCTGGCGGGTCGGATTGGCGTTGCGCGGCAGCTGTTGCAGCTCCAGGCGCGCTTCGTAACGCTCTTCTTCCGACTTCGCTTGGTCGTCGATAATGGCCTTGAGGGCAGCGCGCTTCTCGGCGTACTTCGCCGCGAGCTTCGCGCGCTTCTTCTCACGTTCAATCAGAGCCAATTTAGCCACGGTTACCCCTTAATTGCGGAACGGGAACTTGAATGCGGCGAGGAGCTCCTTGGCTTCCTCGTCATTCTTCGCCGTCGTCGTGATGCTGATGTTCAGACCGCGCAGCGCGTCGATCTTGTCGTACTCGATTTCGGGGAAGATGATCTGCTCTTTCACACCGATGTTGTAGTTGCCACGGCCGTCGAACGACTTGCCGGACACACCACGGAAATCGCGCACGCGCGGCAGGGCCACGGTGACGAAACGGTCGAGGAATTCCCACATCCGTTCGCCACGCAGGGTCACCATCGCACCGATGGGATAGCCCTGGCGAATCTTGAAGCCGGCGATGGCCTTGCGGGCCTTCGTCACGACCGGCTTCTGACCAGCGATCTTGGTCAGGTCGCCCACTGCCAGTTCGATGACCTTCTTGTCATTGATGGCTTCGCCCAGACCCATGTTCAGCGTGATCTTGGTGATGCGGGGCACCTCCATGACCGACTTGTAGCCGAACTTCTTCATCAGGGCCGGAACGACCTGTTCTTTGTACTGCTCTTGCAGACGTGCTGCCATGCTCAACTCCTATCCGTGCCCAGAATCAAGCGGCGACGACGGCGCCGGTGGTCTTGAGCACGCGCACGCGCTTGCCTTCCACCAGCTTGATGCCGACGCGCGACGGCTTGCCATTGGCATCCACGAGCGCAACGTTGGAAATATGCAGGGGCATGACCTTGTCGATCACGCCACCGGTCGTGCCCAGCATCGGGTTCGGACGTGCGTGCTTCTTCGCGACGTTCACGCCCTCGACGGCGACCTTGTCGCCCAGCACGGCCTGGACCTTGCCGCGCTTGCCCTTGTCCTTGCCGGTCAGGACGATGACCTCGTCGCCTTTGCGAATCTTGTTCATGGCGGCTCCTTACAGCACTTCCGGTGCGAGCGACACGATCTTCATGAAGCGCTCGGTACGGAGTTCACGAGTCACCGGCCCGAAGATACGGGTGCCGATCGGCTCGAGCTTGTTGTTCAGCAGGACAGCGGCATTGCCGTCGAACTTGACGAGCGAACCGTCCGCGCGGCGCACGCCCTTGGCGGTGCGGACCACGACGGCGTTGTAGATATCGCCCTTCTTCACGCGACCGCGCGGCGCTGCGTCCTTGACGGTCACCTTGATGATGTCGCCTACGCTCGCATAGCGGCGCTTGGACCCACCCAGCACTTTGATGCACAGCACTTCGCGCGCACCCGTGTTATCGGCCACTTCGAGCCGGCTTTCTGTCTGAATCATGGTGTTTGTCTTCCCAACTTAATCCACCGGGCCCACGAAAAAGGTACGCCCGCCGGTCAGTCTTGGTCCCGTCGGCCACCGGCATTGCGCCAGTCACCGTTTGGGTTGATCAACTTGAAGTCGGTGTGCCAGGCGGTCTGAACGATGTGACAAGTCAGGAGCCGCTAGGCCTGGGGTTCGCTTTAACGGACCGCCCGGGTGGTGTTACAAGAGACGGCCGCAATAAAGCGGAAGTCCAGGATTATAGCACATAACCCTGGACCTGCAAGTCAACCGAGAACCTGTTGGTTCTTAGATGACGCGCGCTGCTTCGACCAGCCGGGAAACGACCCAGGACTTGGTCCGCGAGATCGGACGGCCTTCCTGGATCTCGACCTTGTCGCCTTCCTTGTACTGGTTGGCTTCGTCATGCGCCTTGTACTTCTTCGAGCGCAGCACGTACTTGCCATACAGCGGGTGCTTGACACGGTTTTCGACCAGGACCGTCACGGTCTTGTCCATCTTGTCGCTTACCACGCGGCCGACCAGGGTACGGCGAAGCGACGATTCCGTTTGTGCAGTTTCAGTCATTTCGAGTTCGCCTTTTCGTTCAGCACGGTATGCACCCGCGCGATGTCCTTGCGCACCTTCTTCAGCTGGCTGGTGTTCTGCAGCTGTTGGGTGGCCTTTTGCATGCGCAGGCTAAATTGGGCCTTCAGGAGCTCGGAGAGCTCTTGGTTCAGGCCTGCGGCGTCCTTGCCGCGAAGTTCGGATGCTTTCATCCCTGCTCTCCTTACGTCCCGACCTGGCGCACCACGAAATTGGTCGCGATCGGCAGCTTGGCCGCCGCGAGGCGGAACGCCTCACGCGCCAGCTCTTCGCTCACGCCATCCATTTCGTACAGCATCTTGCCCGGCTGGATTTCAGCCACGTAGTATTCCGGATTGCCCTTGCCGTTACCCATACGGACTTCGGCGGGCTTCTTCGAGATCGGCTTGTCCGGGAAGATCCGGATCCAGATGCGGCCGCCACGCTTGATGTGGCGGGTCATCGCACGACGTGCCGACTCGATCTGACGAGCCGTCAGACGGCCACGGCCCATTGCCTTCAGGCCGAATTCGCCGAAAGACACGGCGTTGCCACGGGTAGCCTTACCCGTGTTGCGGCCTTTCTGCTCCTTGCGATATTTTCTGCGCTTCGGTTGCAGCATCGTTATTCTCCACTCTTCGCGTCTGCGCCAGGCGCAGCGCGGCGACCGGCACCAGCGCCACCGCGGCGGTTGCCACCCGGACGGCCTTCACCGTCACGACGGCGACCGTCCGGACGACCCGGGCGACGACGACGTTCGTCTTGCGGCTCTTCCACCACCGGCGCGTCGTTGCGGCCGAGGTGATCACCCTTGTAGACCCACACCTTGACACCGATGATGCCGTAGGTGGTTTCCGCTTCGGAGAAGCCGTAGTCGATGTCGGCACGCAGGGTATGCAGGGGCACGCGGCCCTCGCGGTACCACTCGGTACGTGCGATTTCGATACCGTTCAGACGGCCCGAGCTCATGATCTTGATGCCCTGGGCGCCCAGGCGCATCGCGTTCTGCATCGCGCGCTTCATCGCGCGGCGGAACATGATGCGGCGCTCGAGCTGCTGGGTGATCGAGTCGGCGATCAGCTGAGCATCGGTTTCCGGCTTGCGGATTTCCTCGATGTTCACGTGCACGGGCACGCCCATGCGACGCTGCAGCTCGGCCTTCAGCAGTTCGATGTCCTCACCCTTCTTGCCGATCACCACGCCCGGACGCGAGCTGTAGATGGTGAGACGGGCATTGCGGGCGGGGCGCTCGATGACGACGCGGCCCACCGAAGCGTTCTTGAGCTTCTTCTTCAGAAAGTCGCGAACTTCGATGTCTTCCTTCAGCATGCCGGCGAACTTCGTGTTGTTGGCGTACCAACGCGAAGCCCAGTTACGGCTGACGGCCAGACGGAAGCCAGTCGGATGAATCTTCTGTCCCATCGTGACTCCTTAGTTGCCGAGCGTCACAGTGATGTGACAGGTTTGTTTCTCGATGCGGTTGCCGCGGCCCTTTGCCCGTGCGGTGAAGCGCTTGAGCGAGGTTGCCTTGTCGACGTAGATCGATTTGACCTTCAGCTCGTCGATGTCGGCGCCTTCGTTGTGCTCGGCGTTGGCGATGGCCGATTCGACCACCTTCTTCACGATCCCGGCGGCCTTCTTCGGGCTGAACGCCAGGATGTTGAGCGCGCGCTCGATCGGCAGACCACGGATCTGGTCGGCGACCAGGCGCGTCTTCTGGGCGGAGATGCGGGCACCGCGATGAATCGCTTTCACTTCCATGATGGCACCTTACCTCTTCGCTTTCTTGTCAGCCGCGTGGCCCTTGAACGTGCGCGTCAGCGCAAATTCACCGAGCTTGTGGCCGACCATGTTTTCCGTGACGTACACCGGCACGTGTTGACGGCCGTTGTGGACGGCGATCGTCAGGCCGATGAACTCCGGCAGAATGGTCGAGCGGCGCGACCACGTCTTGATGGGTTTCTTGTCCTTGCCGCTGACAGCCGTTTCCACCTTCTTCAGCAGGTGGGCGTCACAGAAAGGACCCTTTTTTGCAGAACGAGTCATGTGTTTAGCTCCTACCTACCGATTAACGCTTGTGGCGGCGCTGCACGATCATGCTGGCAGTGCGCTTGTTGCTGCGGGTGCGGTAACCCTTGGTCGGGGTGCCCCACGGCGACACAGGATCGCGACCAGCAGCGGTACGGCCTTCACCACCACCGTGCGGGTGGTCGATCGGGTTCATCACCACGCCGCGGACGGTCGGGCGAATACCGCGCCAGCGCGTCGCGCCGGCCTTGCCGATCACGCGCAGGCTGTGCTCTTCGTTGCCCACTTCACCGATGGTGGCGCGGCATTCGATATGCACGCGGCGCACTTCACCGGAGCGCAGACGCACCTGGGCGTAGACGCCTTCGCGAGCCAGCAGCACGGCGGAACCGCCGGCGGCACGCGCGATCTGGGCGCCCTTGCCCGGCAGCATTTCCACGTTGTTGATCGTGGTACCGACCGGGATGTTGCGGATCGGCAGGTTGTTGCCGGCCTTGATCGGGGCTTCGGCGCCGTTCATCAGCTGCTGGCCGGCAACCATGCCCTTGGTGGCGATGATGTAGCGGCGCTCGCCGTCGGCGAACAGCACCAGCGCGATGTTGGCGCTGCGGTTCGGATCGTATTCCAGGCGCTCGACCTTGGCGGGGATGCCGTCCTTGTCGTTGCGCTTGAAGTCGACCACACGGTAGTGATGCTTGTGGCCACCGCCCTTGTGACGGGTGGTGATGTGGCCATTGTTGTTACGGCCCGACTTCTGGAATTGCTTTTCCAGCAGCGGCGCGTACGGTTCGCCCTTGTGCAGGTTGCGGTTGACAACCTTCACCATCGAGCGGCGACCCGGGGAAGTCGGCTTGGTCTTGACGAGTGCCATGATTACTTGGCCTCCGCTTCAAAATTGATTTCCTGACCCGGCTTCAGCGACACGTAGGCCTTCTTCACATGGTTGCGACGACCCATGAAGCGACCGAAACGCTTTTGCTTGCCCTTCTGGTTCAGGATCTGAACGGACTGCACCTCGACCTTGAACAGCAGTTCGACCGCCGCCTTCACTTCCGCCTTGTTGGCGTCGCGAGCGACTTCGAACACCACTTGTTCGTTCTTGTCGGCGACCAGGGTTGCCTTTTCGGAAACCACCGGCGCGAGCAGCACCTGCATCAAACGATGATCGTTCTTGGCTACTTGCGTCATTTGAGCAACTCCTCGATCTGCGCGACGGCCGCCTTGGTCACCAGCACCTTCTTGTAGTGCACGAGCGACAGCGGATCGGCGTAGCGCGGCTCGACAACCGCCACGTGCGGCAGGTTGCGCGAAGCCAGGTAGAGGTTTTCGTCGAGGTTGTCGGTGATGATCAGCACCGAGTCCAGACCCATGGCCTTGAACTTGTCGGCCAGCAGCTTGGTCTTGGGCGCGTCGACGGAGAAACCCTCCACCACGTTGATACGACCTTCCCGGGCCAGCTGCGAATAGATCGAGCGCATGCCGGCACGGAACATCTTCTTGTTGACCTTCTGGCTGAAGTTCTCTTCCGGCGAGTTCGGGAAGATACGGCCGCCCCCGCGCCACAGCGGCGACGAGGACATACCGGCACGAGCACGGCCCGTACCCTTCTGACGCCACGGCTTCTTCGTGGTGTGCTTGACCTCTTCGCGGTCCTTCTGCTTCCGGTTGCCGCTACGCGCGTTGGCCTGGTAAGCGACGACGATCTGGTGAACCAGAGCTTCGTTGTAATCGCGGCCGAAGACTTCGGGCGAGGCGGAGACGCCTGCACCGATCTGGCCGTTGTCCTGGAGGAGCTTAAGTTCCATGTGTCCGCTCCTTAAGCCGCAGCTTTGGCCTTGACGGCCGGGGTAACGATGACTTTGCCGCCCTTCGAACCCGGGATCGCGCCCTTGACCAGCAGCAGCTTGCGCTCTGCGTCGATCTTGGCGATGACCAGGTTTTGGACGGTACGCGTGACGTCACCGAGGTGGCCGGTCATGCGCTTGCCCGGGAACACACGGCCCGGATCCTGCGCCATACCGATCGAACCCGGCACGTTGTGCGAACGCGAGTTACCGTGCGTGGCACGGCCCGACGCGAAGTGGTAGCGCTTGATGGTACCGGCGTAGCCCTTACCGATCGTCACGCCCTGCACGTCGATCTTCTGGCCGACCGCGAACAGGTCGACCGACAGCGTGCCGCCGGCTTGCAGCTCGGCAGCCTTGGCTGCATCCACGCGGAATTCTTTGATGACTTCGCCCGCTTCCACACCGGCTTTGGCGAGATGACCCGCCAGCGGCTTGGTGACGCGGCTTGCGCGCCGGGCGCCGAAGGTGACTTGCACCGCGGTATAACCGTCGGTCTCGTCCGTCTTGATTTGCGTCACGCGGTTGTCGCCGACCTCGATCACGGTCACGGGAATTGCTTCACCGTCGTCCGTGAAAATACGGGTCATGCCAACCTTGCGACCTACAAGGCCAAGGCTCATGGTTTGCTCCATTCCCGGCTGCGATTGGCCGGGGCTGATTGATACACGAAACGTGTTGAGTGTTTCTGGTGTCGGGGGCTTGCGCAAAAGAGACGGCGCGCGGCCAAAACGGCCAGCCCAATACCCATAGATAGATGGGTAGCCTTACACTATATCGCAGCCTCCTGGAAAGGGCAACTGCAATCTGGCAAGGGGTTCAGCAAATGGGGGTTTTGCTGTTGCAACGTGGTTGATACGTCGCTATTTCGGCGTTCCGGCGCCGAAAAAGGAAAACGGCGAACTTGCGTTCGCCGTTCCACTGCAGAGCGGCCGCGCGGGGCGGCCGGTCTCGTCGGATCGATTACACCTTGATCTCGACGTCCACGCCAGCCGGCAGGTCCAGCTTCATCAGCGCGTCGACGGTCTTTTCCGACGGGTCGACGATGTCCAGCAGACGCTGATGGGTGCGGATCTCGAACTGATCGCGGCTGGTCTTGTTCACGTGCGGCGAACGCAGGATGTCGAAGCGCTCGATGCGGGTCGGCAGGGGAACCGGGCCCTTGACGATCGCGCCGGTGCGCTTGGCGGTATCCACGATTTCGGCGGCCGACTGGTCGATCAGGCGATAGTCGAAAGCCTTCAGGCGGATACGGATCTTCTGGTTCTGCATGATTTTTCCTTAAAAGAGCGATGGGCCGTCACGGCCCGGTGGTAGCAGGGACGGGCGGAGGCCACCCGTCCCGACAGCCTGGTTTAGTCCAGGATCTTGGCGACGACGCCGGCGCCGACGGTGCGGCCGCCTTCACGGATGGCGAAGCGCAGGCCTTCTTCCATCGCGATCGGGGCGATCAGCTTGACGGTGATCGACACGTTGTCGCCCGGCATGACCATTTCCTTGTCCTTCGGCAGCTCGATCGAGCCGGTCACGTCGGTCGTACGGAAATAGAACTGCGGACGGTAGTTGTTGAAGAACGGGGTGTGACGGCCACCTTCGTCCTTCGACAGGATGTACACCTCGCCGGTGAAGTGCGTGTGCGGCTTGATCGAACCCGGCTTGCACAGCACCTGGCCGCGCTCGACGTCTTCACGCTTGGTGCCGCGCAGCAGCAGACCGACGTTGTCGCCAGCCTGGCCCTGGTCCAGCAGCTTGCGGAACATTTCCACGCCGGTGCAGGTGGTCTTGACCGTCGGGCGGATGCCGACGATTTCGATTTCCTCGCCGACCTTGATCACGCCACGCTCGATACGGCCGGTCACCACGGTACCGCGGCCCGAGATCGAGAACACGTCTTCGACCGGCATCAGGAACGTGCCGTCCACGGCGCGCTCCGGCGTCGGGATGTAGGTGTCCAGTGCCTCGGCCAGGCGCATGATCGCCTCTTCGCCCAGGTCACCCTTGTCGCCTTCGAGCGCCAGCTTGGCCGAACCCTTGATGATCGGGGTGTCGTCGCCGGGGAACTCGTACTTCGACAGCAGCTCGCGCACTTCCATTTCCACCAGCTCGAGCAGCTCGGCGTCGTCCACCATGTCGCACTTGTTCAGGAACACGATGATGTACGGCACGCCGACCTGACGGGCCAGCAGGATGTGCTCGCGCGTCTGCGGCATCGGGCCGTCAGCGGCCGAGCACACCAGGATCGCGCCGTCCATCTGCGCAGCGCCGGTGATCATGTTCTTGACGTAGTCGGCGTGGCCCGGGCAGTCAACGTGCGCGTAGTGGCGGTTGGCCGTCTCGTACTCGACGTGCGCGGTGTTGATGGTAATACCGCGTGCCTTCTCTTCCGGCGCCGCATCGATTTCGTCGTACTTCTTCGCGGCACCGCCGAACTTCGAAGCCAGCACCGTCGCAATCGCCGCCGTCAGCGTCGTCTTGCCGTGGTCAACGTGACCAATCGTACCAACGTTCACGTGCGGCTTGGTCCGCTCGAACTTTTCCTTTGCCATTTTCTTCAGCTCCTAATGGAATGCAGTCTTGTGGATTCATCACGCCGCCACGCCCTGGCGGGCGCAGCGGCATACAGCCTGTTTACTTGCCCTTGGCCGCCATCACTGCTTCGGCGATGTTCTTCGGTGCCTCGGCGTAGTGCTTGAATTCCATGGTGTAGGTGGCGCGGCCTTGCGTGGCCGAGCGCAGCGCGGTCGAATAACCGAACATTTCCGACAGCGGGACTTCGGCCTTGATGATCTTGCCGCCGCCAACCATGTCGTCCATGCCCTGCACGATGCCGCGGCGGGACGACAGGTCGCCCATCACGGTACCGGTGTAGTCTTCCGGCGTTTCCACTTCCACGGCCATCATCGGCTCGAGCAGAACCGGGCTGGCCTTGCGCATGGCTTCCTTGAAAGCCATCGAGCCGGCCATGCGGAACGCGTTTTCGTTCGAGTCCACGTCGTGGTACGAACCGAACGTCAGCGTGACCTTCACGTCCACCACCGGGAAGCCCGCCAGGACACCGGCCTGCAGCGTGTCGCTGATACCCTTCTCGACCGCCGGGATGTATTCGCGAGGAATCACACCGCCCTTGATGGCGTCGACGAACTCGAAGCCCTTGCCCGGCTCCTGCGGTTCCAGCGTGATCACGGCGTGGCCGTACTGGCCGCGGCCGCCCGACTGCTTGACGAACTTGCCTTCGACGTCCTCGGCCTTCTTGCGGATGGTTTCGCGGTAGGCCACCTGCGGCGCGCCGATGTTGGCTTCCACGCCGAATTCGCGCTTCATGCGGTCGACCAGAATTTCGAGGTGGAGCTCGCCCATGCCCGAAATGATGGTCTGGCCCGATTCTTCATCGGTACGCACGCGGAACGACGGGTCTTCGGCGGCCAGGCGGTTCAGGGCGATGCCCATCTTTTCCTGGTCGGCCTTGGTCTTCGGCTCGACCGCCTGCGAGATCACCGGCTCCGGGAACACCATGCGCTCGAGCACGATCGGTGCCGACGGATCGCACAGCGTGTCGCCCGTGGTGGCATCCTTCAGGCCCACCGCGGCGGCGATGTCGCCGGCCAGCACTTCCTTGATTTCTTCGCGCTGGTTGGCGTGCATCTGCAGAATACGGCCCAGACGCTCCTTCTTCTGCTTCACCGGGTTGTACACGGTGTCGCCCGAATTGATCTTGCCCGAGTAGACGCGGAAGAAGATCAGCTGGCCGACGAACGGGTCGGTCATGATCTTGAACGCCAGCGCCGAGAACTTCTCGTTGTCGTCGGCCTTGCGCTCGAGCTTCTTCTCGTCGTCGCTTTCGTCCACGCCCTTGACCGGCGGAATATCGACCGGCGACGGCAGGAAGTCGATCACGGCGTCGAGCATGCGCTGCACGCCCTTGTTCTTGAACGCGGTGCCGCACAGCATCGGCTGGATTTCGCAGGCGATGGTACGGTCACGCAGCGCCTTGACGATCTCGGCGCGGGTCAGCTCTTCGCCGCCCAGGTACTTTTCCATCAGCTCTTCGCTGGCTTCGGCGGCGGACTCGACCATCTTCTCGCGCCATTCGTCAGCGGTCGCCTGCAGCTCGGCCGGGATGTCCTTGTATTCGAACTTCACGCCCTGGCTGGCTTCGTCCCAGATGATCGCCTTCATTTCCAGCAGGTCGATCACGCCCTGGAAGCCGTCTTCAGCGCCGATCGGCACCACCACGGGCACCGGGTTGGCCTTCAGGCGGGTCTTCAGCTGCTCGTAGACCTTGAAGAAGTTGGCACCGGTACGGTCCATCTTGTTGACGAAGGCCAGACGCGGCACGCCGTACTTGTTGGCCTGACGCCAGACGGTTTCCGACTGCGGCTGCACGCCGCCCACGGCGCAGTACACCATGCAGGCGCCGTCCAGCACGCGCATGGAACGCTCCACCTCGATGGTGAAGTCCACGTGGCCCGGGGTGTCGATGATGTTGAAGCGGTGCTCGGGGTAGTTGCCGGCCATGCCCTTCCAGAAGGCGGTGGTGGCAGCGGAGGTGATGGTAATACCACGCTCCTGCTCCTGCTCCATCCAGTCCATCGTGGCGGCGCCATCGTGCACTTCACCGATCTTGTGGTTCACACCGGTGTAGAACAGGATGCGCTCGGTGGTGGTGGTTTTACCCGCGTCAATGTGAGCCGAGATACCGATATTGCGGTAACGCTCGATGGGAGTCTTACGAGCCACTTTAATCCTCTAATTCGTCAGTGAGGCGCCGGCATCTCTTGGCCTACGCCCCTAACACAAACGGGCGAGATGTGTAAAAACACAGCCCGCCCGGCAACCAACTGCGAATCCCGCGCGCTTTAGAAGCGGAAGTGCGAGAACGCCTTGTTGGCTTCGGCCATGCGGTGCACTTCGTCGCGCTTCTTCATCGCGCCGCCACGACCTTCCGCTGCCTCAAGCAGTTCGCCAGCCAGGCGCAGCGCCATCGACTTCTCGCTACGCTTCTTCGCGGCCTCACGCAGCCAACGCATCGCCAATGCCAAACGACGCGACGGACGGACTTCGACCGGAACCTGATAGTTGGCGCCACCGACGCGGCGGCTCTTCACTTCCACCACCGGCTTCACGTTGTTGATCGCAACGGAGAACACTTCGATGGGGGCCTTGCCTGCCTTCTTTTCGATCTGGTCGAACGCGCCATAAACGATGCGCTCGGCAACCGACTTCTTGCCGTCCAGCATCAGCACGTTCATGAACTTGGCAACTTCGACGTTACCGAACTTCGGATCAGGCAGAATTTCCCGCTTGGGGACTTCACGACGACGTGGCATCTTCTTTCCTTTGGATTCAGTTGAGTGCGGGTTCTTCCGCGCTCTGGCCACCAACTAGCTTGCCTTCCTGCGCCAGGGGCGCGGCAAATTCGCCGGGTGGACCACTTACTCGACGGCACGGCGCAGCAAACTGGCCGTTGTACCGCCGCTTGTTGACAGCAACATGACGCTGGGCGCCAGCCACCATCGCTTGTGTTGCAGGCTCAGGCAGCCTTCGGACGCTTCGCGCCGTACTTCGAACGCGCTTGCTTGCGGTCCTTGACGCCTTGCAGGTCGAGCGAGCCGCGCACGATGTGGTAACGCACACCCGGCAAGTCCTTGACACGACCACCGCGGATCAGCACGACCGAGTGTTCCTGCAGGTTGTGGCCTTCACCGCCGATATACGAGATGACCTCGAAACCGTTGGTCAGGCGCACCTTGGCGACCTTACGCAGTGCCGAGTTCGGCTTCTTCGGCGTGGTGGTGTACACGCGGGTGCACACGCCACGGCGTTGGGGGCAGTTCTCAAGCGCCGGGCTCTTGCTCTTGATGACTTCAGAGACGCGCGGCTTGCGAACCAGTTGGTTGATAGTTGGCATTGTTCAATCCAGCTTGGTTTTACAAAAAAACACCGCTTCGGCGACGAACCGGCGGCACGCCAGCAAGCGCGACGACGATCGACGAAACGGTAGGACGGGTTTTGGGCGGGAGCAGGTGAGCAGAACGCTCTGGGACGGGACTGTGTGAACAACCAGACTTGCCAAAGAGCGCGAGCTCGCCTGGGATCCCGCTGGGCCGGCCAGGTCGGCGATGACCTGTCTGCCGGGGCGATCGCCGGACACTGGGTGCCACCAAACGACGCGCGAGCGAAATCCGAAGCCAAAAACTCGAATCCGGCATGCTAGCAGCGCACCGATCAGCGGTCAAGCGGTTTACCTGGAGCAAATCGCTTTATGAGACGGCCGCCCCCGCCGGTGTCGTGTAGGACCTCCGGGATCCGGCAACCCGCCTGCGGCCGGGCCGCAGTTCATGCCTTCTGCAGCACTTCCAGCAGCTCGTCGCCATAGCGTTCCAGCTTGGCCGCGCCGATACCCGGCACCTCCGCCAGTTCCGCCATGCTGTCGGGCGCGCTGCGCGCCAACTGGGCCAGCGTCGCATCGTGGAAGATCACATAGGCCGGCACGCCGTGCTCCCGCGCGGTTTCGGCGCGCCAGCGCCGCAGCGCCTCCCAGTTGGCCAGCGCCTGTTCGTCCATCTGCGCGGTATGGTCGACGCGGTTGCCGCGCCCGGCGCTGCCACGCTCGCCCCGGGCCGGCTTGCTGACCTGGCGGCGCAGCGTGATGCTGGTCTCGCCCTTGAGCACCGCGCGCGCCGATTCGCCCAGCAGCAGGGCCCCGTGGCCGCCATGGTCGATCACCAGCAGGCCGTGCGCGATCAGCTGGCGGAAGATGGCATGCCACTCGGACACCGACCGGTCCGCGCCGATGCCGAAGGTCGACACCTTGTCGTGGCCCCACTGGCGGATCTTCTCGGTGGCGTTGCCGCGCAGCACGTCGATCAGATGCGTCGCGCCGAAGTGCACGCGGCTGGCCTGGGCGGTGCGGTAGACGCAGGACAGCGCCATCTGCGCCTCGCGCGTGCCGTCCCACGTGGCCGGCGGCTCCAGGCAGGTATCGCAGTTGCCGCAGGGCTCGCTCGCCTCGCCGAAATACGCGAGGATGCGCACGCGCCGGCAGCCGGCGGTCTCGCACAGGCCCAGCAAGGCGTCGAGCTTGGCCGACGACACGCGCTTGTGCGCTTCGTCGGCCTCCGATTCGTCGATCATCCGCTTCTGCTGCACCACGTCGCCGAGGCCATAGGCCATCCAGGCATTGGCCGGCAAGCCGTCGCGCCCGGCCCGGCCGGTCTCCTGGTAATAGCCCTCCATGCTCTTGGGCAGGTCGAGGTGGGCGACGAAGCGGACGTCCGGCTTGTCGATGCCCATGCCGAAGGCGATCGTGGCCACCATCACCAGCCCTTCCTCGTCGCGGAAGCGCGCCTGGTGCTGCTGCCGCACGGCCGCGTCCATGCCGGCGTGGTACGGCAGCGCATTGATGCCGTGGCCGCGCAGCCAGTCGGCGGTCTCCTCGACCTTGCGGCGCGACAGGCAGTAGACGATGCCGCTGTCGTGCGTGCCGTCCGCGGCCATGTGCTCGGCCTTGATGAAGGCCAGCAGCTGCTGGCGGGCGTTGTCCTTCTCGACGATGCGATAGCGGATATTGGGACGATCGAAGCTCGACAGGAAGACGCGCGCATCGTCCAGCGCCAGGCGCTCGACGATCTCCTGCCGCGTCACGTCATCCGCCGTCGCGGTCAGCGCGATGCGCGGCACCTGCGGGAAGCGCTCGTGCAGCACCGACAGCTGGATGTATTCCGGCCGGAAGTCGTGGCCCCACTGCGACACGCAGTGCGCCTCGTCGATCGCGAACAGGCCCACGCGGGTGCGGTCGAGCAGGTCCTGGAAGCGCGGCGTCATCAGCCGCTCCGGCGCGACGTACAGGATCTCGAGGCGCCCGGCCAGCAGGTCGCGCTCGACCGCCGAGGCCTCCGTGCCGGTCAGCGTGGAGTTCAGCACCGCGGCCCGCACGCCGGCTTCGGTCAGCGCGGCGACCTGGTCCTGCATCAGCGCGATCAGCGGCGACACGACGATGCCGACGCCATGGCCGGCGCGCTGGCGCAGCAGCGCCGGAATCTGGTAGCACAGCGACTTGCCGCCGCCGGTCGGCATCAGCACCAGGCAATCGCCGCCCTCGGCCACGTGCTCGATGATTTCCGCCTGGCGGCCGCGGAAGGCGTGATAGCCGAAAACATCCTTCAGAATCGCCAGGGCAAGGGACATAGCAACTGCGGAAACGGGGCAACGGATCGGAAAGGCGTAACCATACCACCGCACCGGCTTCCGATCGCTTCGAATCGTGACGGCGCCCGCCATCGTCGGCCATCGCCGCGCCGGCGTGGCATCCCGCCTCGCCGCGCCCTGCTGCGCCACTGCTGCGCCCCTGCCGTGCTCCTGCCGTGCTCCTGCCGTGCTCCTGCCGTGCTCCTGCCGCGCCCCTGCCGCGCCCCTGCCGCGCGCGTCGGCTGCCACGCGGATACGGCCGCCGGAATCAGGTCTTCGCCGTATCACACCCCAACGTCGCGGATTTTCGATTTTCGTCTGGTACTTGCGTGGCGGACGGTGATGTATTCGAGAATCCCAAGGCGGCTCCGGAAACCGTAAGACAGCGCCCCGTTGCGACGACGAAGATCTGCCTCGTCCAATCGTTGTTCAAGCAACGATGACGACGATCAGAACCATCGCAGTGTTTTGGACGCGGTCTTTTGGACGCGGCCTTTTGGAGTTTCCTGGAGCTTTCCCATGCTTGTCTCGCCCATCTCCCATTCCCAACACCCGGTCCAGCCGCTCGCGACCGCGGCGCAGGAGTCGAACCTCGTCGGCGCCGCCGAGGCGGCTGCCGTCCGCGCCGGCGGCGACCTGGACCTGTTCGCCGCCGCGAAGTTCTACCGCGAAAAGGCCGATGAACTGGCCAAGCTGTCGCAGCAGAGCGGCAACTACGAAACCGCGACGCTGAGCGATTCGGAGATCAAGTCGCTGCGCAACGCGGGCGTGCCGATCGATGCCTTCCTGAAGCAATATGGCCAGAAGCTGGGCTCGCGCGAGTTCGGCGTGCTGGCCGACCTGATCATGGAGACGCTGGAGAAGCCGGTTGGCTTCGCCGCCGGCGATGCGGTCCCGGCGCAGTCGGCGGCGATCACCGTAGCGGCGCGCGCCTACGTGTAAGCGGCATCGCGCGTTTGGTCCTGGCGTTGACTCCAACCCCAGGCGGTCAAAAAAAAGCCCGGTGCGATTTCTCGCACCGGGCTTTTCACTACTGGCTTGCTGCTGCGGCCGTACTGCAGCGGCCATACTACAGCGACCGTACTACAGCGGCCTCGCTACAGCCTCTTTACCGCAGCGTTACCGCATCGGCCTCAGACCGCCGGCGTATCGCCGCCGTTCTCGGTGGTGGCATGCACCTCCGACGGCTCCATGAAGAGCGACTGCTCTTCTTCGGAGATCGCCTGCGCGCGTTCGCGCTCGGCCGCCTCGCGCGCCTTGCGGGCGCGGTGGTAGGCCAGGCCCGTACCGGCCGGGATCAGGCGACCCACGATCACGTTTTCCTTCAGACCACGCAGGTCGTCGGTCTTGCCCATGATCGCGGCCTCGGTCAGCACGCGCGTCGTTTCCTGGAACGATGCCGCCGAGATGAAGCTGTCGGTCGACAGCGACGCCTTGGTGATACCGAGCAGCAGGTTCTCGTAGGTCGCCGGACGCTTGCCTTCCGCGATCACGCGGTCGTTCTCGTCCAGCAGCTCCGAGCGCTCCACCTGCTCACCCGGGATGAACTTGGTGTCGCCGACATCGACGATCTGCACACGGCGCAGCATCTGACGCACGATCACTTCGATGTGCTTGTCGTTGATCTTCACGCCCTGCAGACGATAGACGTCCTGCACCTCGTCGACGATGTAGTGCGCCAGCTCCTCGATGCCCTTCAGGCGCAGGATGTCGTGCGGATCCGCCGGACCCTCGACGATCATCTCGCCCTTGTTCACCACCTGACCGTCGTGGACCAGCACCTGCTTTTCCTTGGCGATCAGGAACTCGTGCGCATTGCCGTCGAGGTCGGTAATGACCAGACGCTGCTTGCCCTTGGTGTCCTTGCCGAACGACACGGTACCGGTGACTTCCGCCAGCACGGCGGCGTCCTTCGGCGAACGCGCTTCGAACAGCTCGGCCACGCGCGGCAGACCACCGGTAATGTCACGGGTCTTCTGCGACTCGGTCGGGATACGCGCCAGCACTTCACCGACGTGCACCTGCTGGCCGTCCTTGACGGTGATCAGCGCGCCGACCTGGAAGCCGATGGTCACGGAGTGGTCCGTGCCCGGAATCTTGACTTCCTGGCCGTTGGCGTCGAGCAGCTTCACCTGCGGGCGCAGGCCCTTGGTGGCAGCCGTACGGCGCTTGGCGTCGATCACGACCAGCGTCGACAGACCGGTGACCTCGTCCATCTGCTTGGCGACGGTCACGCCTTCTTCGACGTTCTCGAACTTGATCGTGCCCGAGTACTCCGACACGATCGGGCGCGTCAGCGCGTCCCAGGTCGCCAGTTGCGTGCCCGCCTTGATCGCCTGACCGTCCTGCACCAGCAGCGTGGCGCCGTACGGGATCTTGTGGCGCTCGCGCTCGCGGCCGTGGTCGTCGGTGATCAGCGCCTCGCCCGAACGCGAGATCACAATCAGTTCGCCCTTGGCGTTGGTCACGTAGCGCATCGTCGCGGTGAAGCGCACCGTACCGGTGGCCTTCGCTTCGACGCTCGAGGCGACCGCCGCACGCGATGCCGCACCGCCGATGTGGAACGTCCGCATCGTCAGCTGCGTGCCCGGCTCGCCGATCGACTGCGCGGCGATCACGCCGACCGCTTCGCCGGTGTTGACCAGCGTGCCGCGGCCCAGATCGCGGCCATAGCACTTGGCGCACAGGCCATAGCGCGTGTCGCACGACAGCGGGGTGCGGACCTTGACCTCGTCCACGCCGATCTGGTCGATCAGGTCGACCAGGTCTTCGTCCAGCAGCGTGCCGGCCTCGATCGCGGTTTCCTGCGTCTCGGGGTTGACCACGTCCGACACCGTCACGCGGCCCAGGATACGGTCGCGCAGCGCTTCGATGACTTCACCGCCTTCCACCAGCGCCTTCATCGCGACGCCGTTGGTGGTGCCGCAATCCTCCTCGACCACCACCAGATCCTGCGTCACGTCGACCAGACGACGGGTCAGGTAACCCGAGTTCGCGGTCTTCAGCGCGGTATCGGCCAGGCCCTTACGTGCACCGTGGGTCGAGATGAAGTACTGCAGAACGTTCAGGCCTTCGCGGAAGTTCGCGGTAATCGGCGTCTCGATGATCGAGCCGTCCGGCTTGGCCATCAGGCCACGCATGCCGGCCAGCTGACGGATCTGCGCCGCGGAACCCCGTGCGCCCGAGTCGGCCATCATGTAGATGGAGTTGAACGACTCCTGCTTGACGGTGTTGCCGTTGCGGTCGACCACGTCCTCGTGCTGCAGCTGCTCCATCATCGCCTTGCCGACCTGGTCGCCGGCGGCGCCCCAGATGTCCACGACGTTGTTGTAGCGCTCCTGGTCCGTCACCAGACCCGACATGTACTGCTTGTCGTATTCCTTCACCTTGGCCGCGGCGTCGGCGATGATCTTTTCCTTCTGCGGCGGCACCAGCATGTCGTCGATCGCGATCGAGATACCGGCGCGCGTGGCCAGGCGGAAGCCCGACTGCAGCAGCTTGTCGGCGAAGATCACCGTCTCGCGCAGGCCGCACTTGCGGAACGCGGTGTTGATCAGGCGCGAGATTTCCTTCTTCTTCAGCGGCTTGTTCAGCACCGAGAAAGGCAGGCCCTTCGGCAGGATCTCGGACAGGATCGCGCGGCCGACCGTGGTGGCCTGCAGCGTGATCTTCGGCGCGAAGCGCGCGTCGCCCTCGGCGTCCTTGTCGACCAGCTCATACTCGGTGATGCGCACGTTCACGCGCGAAGCCAGTTCGACTTCCTTGTTCTCGTAGGCGCGGATCACTTCGCTGACGTCGGCGAAGGTCATGCCCTCGCCCTTGCCGTTGATCTTGTCGCGGGTGGTGTAGTACAGGCCCAGCACCACGTCCTGCGACGGCACGATCGACGGATCGCCGTTGGCCGGGAACAGCACGTTGTTGGAGGCCAGCATCAGCGTGCGGGCTTCCATCTGCGCTTCCAGCGACAGCGGCACGTGGACGGCCATCTGGTCACCGTCGAAGTCGGCGTTGAACGCCGCGCAGACGAGCGGATGCAGCTGGATCGCCTTGCCTTCGATCAGCACCGGTTCGAAGGCCTGGATGCCCAGGCGGTGCAGCGTCGGCGCGCGGTTCAGCATCACCGGGTGCTCGCGGATCACCTCTTCGAGGATGTCCCACACGACCGGGGTCTGGCTTTCGACTTCCTTCTTGGCCGCCTTGATGGTGGTGGCGATGCCCATCGTTTCCAGCTTGTGGAAGATGAAGGGCTTGAACAGCTCCAGCGCCATCAGCTTGGGCAGGCCGCACTGGTGCAGCTTCAGCGTCGGGCCGACCACGATGACCGAACGGCCCGAGTAGTCGACGCGCTTGCCCAGCAGGTTCTGACGGAAACGACCGCCCTTGCCCTTGATCATCTCGGCCAGCGACTTCAGCGGACGCTTGTTGGCGCCGGTCATCGCCTTGCCGCGACGGCCGTTGTCCAGCAGCGAGTCGACCGCTTCCTGCAGCATGCGCTTTTCGTTGCGCACGATGATTTCAGGGGCCTTCAGCTCGAGCAGGCGCTTCAACCGGTTGTTGCGGTTGATCACGCGGCGATACAGGTCGTTCAGGTCCGAGGTCGCGAAGCGGCCGCCGTCCAGCGGCACCAGCGGACGCAGCTCGGGCGGCAGCACCGGCAGCACTTCGAGGATCATCCACTCGGGCTTGATGCCCGAACGCTGGAAGGCCTCGAGCACCTTCAGGCGCTTGGCGTACTTCTTGATCTTGGCTTCGGAACCGGTGGCCTGCAGCTCGGCGCGGATCTGTTCGATCTGCTTCTCGATGTCGATGCCGCGCAGCAGTTCACGGATGCCCTCGGCACCCATCATCGCCACGAATTCGCCCTCGCCGTACTCCTCGCACTTCGCGATGTAGTCGTCCTCGGACATGATCTGGCTCTTCTTGAGCGGAGTCATGCCGGGCTCGAGCACCACGAACGCTTCGAAATACAGCACGCGCTCGATGTCGCGCAGCGTCATGTCGAGCACCATGCCCAGACGCGACGGCAGCGACTTCAGGAACCAGATGTGCGCGGTCGGCGCGGCCAGTTCGATATGGCCCATGCGCTCGCGGCGCACCTTCGCCAGCGTCACTTCGACGCCGCACTTCTCGCAGATCACGCCACGGTGCTTCAGGCGCTTGTACTTGCCGCACAGGCACTCGTAGTCCTTGATCGGACCGAAGATCTTGGCGCAGAACAGACCGTCGCGCTCGGGCTTGAACGTCCGGTAGTTGATGGTCTCCGGCTTCTTGACTTCGCCGTACGACCACGAACGGATCTTCTCGGGCGAGGCCAGCCCGATCTTGATCGCGTCGAACTGCTCTTCCTGCTGAACCTGCTTAAAGAGATCGAGCAATGCTTTCATTGCAACTCCTTGTTTCGCCGCCGGCCCGAGGTAACGGGCCGCCGGCATTCATCCTGTGGGAAATCCGCCGGAGACGGCGTGACTGCCGCCTCCGTTCCGATCTGTCGATCAATAGCGATCCAGGTCGATATCGATACCCAGCGAGCGGATTTCCTTCACCAGCACGTTGAACGACTCCGGCATGCCGGCATCGATCGAGTGCTCGCCCTTGACGATGTTCTCGTACACCTTGGTACGGCCGTTCACGTCGTCGGACTTGACCGTCAGCATTTCCTGCAGCACGTAGGAGGCGCCGTACGCTTCCAGCGCCCACACTTCCATCTCGCCGAAACGCTGGCCGCCGAACTGCGCCTTGCCGCCCAGCGGCTGCTGGGTGACGAGCGAGTACGGACCGGTCGAACGGGCGTGCATCTTGTCGTCGACCAGGTGGTGCAGCTTCAGCATGTGCATCACACCCAGCGTGACCGGACGCTCGAACGCCTCGCCGGTGCGGCCGTCGTACAGCGTGACCTGCTGCTTCGACGCCGTCAGGCCCATCTCCTTGGCCACGTCGTCCGGGTAGGCCAGATCCAGCATGCGGCGGATCTCCTGCTCGTGCGCACCGTCGAACACCGGGGTCGCGAACGGCACGCCCTTCTTCAGGTTCTCCGCGAGCTCCAGGATCTCGGCGTCGCTCAGGCTGTCGAGGTCTTCCGGCTTGCCGCTCTCGTTGTAGATCTGAGCGAGCAGCGCACGGATTTCCTGCGCCTTGGCCTGCGCCTTCAGCATCGCGCCGATACGCTGGCCCAGGCCACGCGAGGCCCAGCCCAGGTGGGTCTCGAGAATCTGACCCACGTTCATCCGCGACGGCACGCCGAGCGGGTTCAGCACGATGTCGGCCGGGGTACCGTCCGCCATGTAGGGCATGTCCTCGATCGGCACGATCTTCGACACCACGCCCTTGTTGCCGTGACGGCCGGCCATCTTGTCGCCAGGCTGCAGGCGGCGCTTGACGGCCAGGTAGACCTTGACCATCTTGATCACGCCCGGGGGCAGCTCGTCGCCCTGGGTCAGCTTCTTGCGCTTTTCCTCGAAGGCCAGGTCGAACTCGTGGCGCTTCTGCTCGATGGCTTCCTTGACCGCCTCGAGCTGGGCCGCGACTTCCTCGTCGGCCGGACGGATGTCGAACCAGTGGTACTTGTCCAGATCGTCCAGGTACTCCTTGGTCAGCTTCGCGCCCTTGGCCAGCTTCTTCGGACCGCCGTTGACGGTCTTGTCGATCAGCAGGCGTTCCAGACGCTGGAAGGCATCGCCCTCGACGATACGCAGCTGGTCGTTCAGGTCCAGGCGGTAGCGCTTGAGTTCGTCGTCGATGATCGACTGCGCGCGCTTGTCGCGGGTCACGCCTTCACGGGTGAAGACCTGCACGTCGATCACGATGCCGCTCATGCCCGAGGGCACGCGCAGCGAGGTGTCCTTCACGTCGGACGCCTTCTCGCCGAAGATCGCGCGCAGCAGCTTCTCTTCCGGCGTCAGCTGGGTCTCGCCCTTGGGCGTGACCTTGCCGACCAGCACGTCGCCGGCCTCGACCTCGGCACCGATGTAGGTGATGCCGGACTCGTCCAGACGGGCCAGTTGCGCTTCGGCCAGGTTCGAGATGTCGCGCGTGATTTCCTCGGGTCCGAGCTTGGTGTCGCGGGCGACGACCGACAGCTCCTCGATGTGGATCGAGGTGTAGCGGTCTTCGGCAACGACGCGTTCCGAGATCAGGATCGAGTCTTCGAAGTTGTAGCCGTTCCAGGGCATGAACGCGACCAGCATGTTCTGGCCGAGCGCGAGCTCGCCCAGGTCGGTCGAGGCGCCATCGGCGATCACGTCGCCGCGGGCCACATGGTCGCCTACCTTGACCATCGGACGCTGGTTGATGTTCGTGTTCTGGTTCGAACGCGTGTACTTGATCAGGTTGTAGATGTCCACGCCGACTTCGCCGGCCACGGCTTCGTCGTCGTTGACGCGGATCACGATACGGTTCGCGTCGACATAGTCGACCACGCCGCCACGGGTCGCCTGCACGGCGGTGCCCGAGTCGACCGCAACGGTGCGCTCGATGCCGGTGCCGACCAGCGGCTTGTCCGGACGCAGGCAAGGCACGGCCTGACGCTGCATGTTCGCGCCCATCAGTGCACGGTTCGCGTCATCGTGCTCGAGGAACGGCACCAGCGAGGCTGCCGCCGACACGATCTGCGACGGCGCCACGTCGATGTACTGCACGCGGTCCGGCGTGACCATGCGGGTCTCGCGCTCGCTGCCTTCGCGCGCCGACACCAGTTCGTCGGTCAGGTTGCCTTCGGCGTCGACCGTCGCGTTGGCCTGCGCCACCACGTACTTGCCTTCCTCGATCGCCGACAGGTAGTCGACCTGGTCGGTCAGCTTGCCGTTCTCGACCTTGCGGTACGGCGTTTCCAGGAAGCCGTATTCGTTCAGGCGGGCGTACAGCGCCAGCGAGTTGATCAGACCGATGTTCGGACCTTCCGGCGTTTCGATCGGGCACACGCGGCCATAGTGGGTCGGGTGCACGTCGCGGACTTCGAAGCCCGCGCGCTCGCGCGTCAGACCGCCCGGGCCCAGAGCGGACACGCGGCGCTTGTGCGTGATCTCGGACAGCGGGTTGGTCTGGTCCATGAACTGCGACAGCTGCGACGAACCGAAGAACTCGCGGATCGCCGACGAGATCGGCTTCGAGTTGATCAGGTCGTGCGGCATCAGGTTCTCGGTCTCGGCCTGGCCCAGACGTTCCTTGACGGCGCGCTCCACGCGCGACAGGCCGGCGCGGAACTGGTTCTCGGCCAGTTCGCCGACGCAACGCACGCGGCGGTTGCCCAGGTGGTCGATGTCGTCGACTTCGCCCTTGCCGTTGCGCAGGTTGACCAGGATCTTGATGGTCTCGAGGATGTCCTCGTCCTGCAGCACCATGCTGCCCTCGCCGCTCGGGCGGCCGAGGCGGCTGTTGACCTTCATGCGGCCCACGCGCGACAGGTCGTACGACTCCTCGCTGTAGAACAGGCGCTGGAACAGGGCTTCGACGGCGTCCTCGGTGGGCGGCTCGCCCGGGCGCATCATCCGGTAGATCGCGATACGGGCCGCGGTCTGGTCGGCGGTGTCGTCGGTGCGCAGGGTCTGCGAGATGTACGGACCCTGGTCCAGATCGTTGGTGTACAGCGTCTGGATCTGCTTGACGCCGGCTTCGCGCAGCGACTCGAGCAGCGTTTCGGTCAGCTCGTCGTTGGCGTTGGCGATCACCTCGCCGGTATCCGGGTCGATGATGTTCTTGGCCAGCACGCGGCCCAGCAGATAGTCTTCCGGCACGCTGATCAGCTTGGTGCCGGCGGACTCCAGGTCACGGATGTGCTTGGCGTTGATCCGCTTGTCCTTCTCGACCACGACACGGCCGTTCTTGTCGGCGATGTCGAAGCGCGCGACTTCGCCGCGCAGGCGCTCGGGCACGAACTCCAGCTGCGCGCCTTCGGCCTGCAGCGTGAAGTTGTCGAACACGAAGAAGTGCGCGAGGATCTGTTCCGGCGTCAGGCCGATCGACTTCAGCAGGATCGTCACCGGCATCTTGCGGCGGCGGTCGACGCGGAAGTACAGGATGTCCTTCGGGTCGAACTCGAAGTCCAGCCACGAGCCGCGGTACGGAATGATCCGTGCCGAGAACAGCAGCTTGCCCGAGCTGTGCGTCTTGCCCTTGTCGTGCTCGAAGAACACGCCCGGCGAACGGTGCAGCTGCGAGACGATCACGCGCTCGGTGCCGTTGATCACGAACGAGCCGGTCGAGGTCATGAGCGGAATCTCGCCCATGTAGACTTCCTGCTCCTTGACCTCCTTGACCTTGCCCGGATTCTCGCGATCGTTGATGATCAGGCGAACCTTGGCGCGCAGGGCCGAATGGAAGGTCAGGCCACGCTGCTGACATTCCTTGACGTCGAACGGCGGGTTGGACAGGTGATACGACACGAACTCCATACGGGCGAGCCCGTTATGGGAGACGATGGGGAAAATTGCGTTGAAGGCCGCTTGCAGGCCTTCGCTCTTGCGACGCGCGGGTGGCGTATCCGCTTGCAAGAACTGGGTGTACGATTCGATCTGGGTGGCTAGCAGGAATGGAACCTGGTGAACCGTCGCGCGCTTCGCAAAGCTTTTGCGAATGCGCTTCTTTTCGGTGAAGCTGTACGCCATGGGATCTCCGAATCATCGCAGGGCTGGCTGGACCTGACCGGCGCCTGAGGTGTTCAGCGACTGGGAGGGGATTTGGCGGTTGGCCGCTACCAACCTCTGGCTGACGGTGTCCGCACGCTGCGAACCGGCGCCATCATCCACGCGCGCCGGTCCGGGGAACACCCGACCAAACTTGTCTTCTGCAGTCGGTTCAGAAGACAAACATCAGCAGCAACCGCTTAGTGTGCCACTGATGTTTGGCCTCTGCTGCGGCCCGGAGGTTCACCCCGACGCCGAGTAGGCAATGCATCACTTCTCGCGCGAATGAGTGTCCAATAAAACACACATCACAGAAGCGCAAAAAGGCTGGCGCCGGGATTTCCCCTTTGCCAGCCCCACCCGCGTGCCGGAGGGCACGCGAAAACTGCTTACTTGATTTCGACCTTCGCGCCGGCGTCTTCCAGCTTCTTCTTGGCCTCGTCGGCAGCAGCCTTGTCCACGCCTTCCTTGACGGGCTTCGGTGCGCCATCGACCAGGTCCTTGGCTTCCTTCAGGCCCAGGCCGGTGATTTCGCGAACGGCCTTGATCACGCCAACCTTGTTCGCGCCGACTTCAGCCAGCACGACGTTGAACTCGGTCTTCTCTTCGGCGGCAGCGCCAGCGCCAGCAGCGCCCGGAGCGGCAGCCACGGCCATAGCGGCGGCGGACACGCCAAACTTCTCTTCGAACGCCTTGACCAGGTCGTTCAGTTCCATCACGGACATCGCGCCAACGGCTTCGAGGATGTCGTCTTTGGTGATTGCCATTTGGAAATACTCCTAGATTTGATTCGGTATCGGTATTGCGATCGGGACGAGCCTGGCCTTAGGCCGCGGCGCCTTCCTCGGCGGGGGCACCTTCGCTCTTCTTCTCGGCCAGCGCGGCCAGCAGGCGGGCAAAGCCCGACACCGGCGCTTGCATGACGCCAAGCAGCTGAGCAATCAGTTGGTCGCGGCTCGGGATCGAGGCCAGCGCCTTGACGGCGTTGACGTCGAGCACCTTGCCGTCGAACGACCCGGCGCGCAGGACCAGCTTGTCGTTGGTCTTGGCGAAGTCGTTCAGAACCTTGGCCGAGGCCACTGCATCTTCGGAAATCCCGTAGATCAGCGGACCGGTCAATTGCTCCGCGAGCGCGGCAAACGGCGTACCTTCCACGGCGCGGCGAGCCAGCGTGTTCTTCAGAACGCGCAGGTAGACGCCTTGCTCGCGGGCGGTGGCACGCAGCTTGGTCAGATCGCCAACCGTGATGCCGCGATATTCGGCCACGACGATGGTCTGGGCTTTGGCGACTTGCGCCGACACCTCAGCAACGACGGCCTTCTTATCTTCAATATTGAGTGGCACGGTTAAGCTCCAAAACGATGCGCGGTGCTCCGGCGACGGAGGACCTTGCATCAGTCCAAACGAACGGCGTCCGATTGGCCCGAATCACCCGGGGATCTCGCCCCGGACCATTCCAACCTTCGGGTTCGCCATCTACGCTGGCGGGCAGGGTGCCGTCACCTTGTTGCCGTGTACGGTCCCACCAATTAAGGCCATGCCGCACCGAAGCGCGAACATGACCGCCAGCGGTCTTTGATAACCAGCGGGACCGGCGGCTGGCGCCGGCACCACTGCCCAAAGCCTTTCTCTGGCCCGCCCTGGCGGGCCGGTCCCGGCGCAGTGCCGAAACCTCGAATGCTTTGCCGACCGGTGTTATCGGGTCCGGTCGGCCAATTGACCGCGTATGGCCAGCCGCTTAGGCGGCCAGCGAAGCCTGATCGACGCGAACGCCCACGCCCATGGTCGAGGAGACCGCGATCTTGCGCAGGTAGACGCCCTTGCTGGTGGCCGGCTTGGCCTTGACCAGCGCGTCGATCAGCGCCGACAGGTTGGTCTTCAGCGCGGCGTCCTCGAACGAACGGCGGCCGATGGTCGCGTGGATGATACCGGCCTTGTCGACACGGAACTGGACCTGACCGGCCTTGGCGTTCTTCACGGCCTGGGCCACGTCGGGGGTCACGGTACCGACCTTCGGGTTCGGCATCAGGCCGCGCGGGCCGAGGATCTGGCCCAGCGTACCGACGATACGCATCGTGTCCGGCGAAGCGATCACGACGTCGAAGTTCAGGTTGCCGGCCTTGACCTGCTCGGCCAGGTCTTCCATGCCGACCACGTCGGCGCCGGCGGCCTTGGCCGCTTCAGCCTTCTCGCCCTGGGCGAACACCGCCACGCGGACCGACTTGCCGGTACCGGCGGGCAGCACCACCGAGCCACGGACCACTTGGTCCGACTTCTTGGCGTCGATGCCCAGCTGCACGGCGACGTCGATCGACTCGTCGAACTTGGCCGACGCGCATTCCTTGACCAGGCCCAGCGCCTCGTCGATCGGGTAGAACTTGGTGCGCTCGATCTTGGCCTTGTTGGCCGCTACGCGCTTCGAAACCTTAGCCATTTACAGACCCTCCACGGTGATACCCATCGAACGGGCCGAGCCCGCGATGGTGCGCACTGCCGCGTCCAGATCGGCGGCGGTCAGGTCGGCGTTCTTGGCCTTGGCGATGTCTTCAGCCTGGGCGCGGGTGATCTTGCCAACCTTGTCGGTGTGCGGCTTGGCCGAACCCTTGGTGATGCCGGCAGCCTTCTTGATCAGCACGGTGGCCGGCGGCGACTTCATCACGAAGGTGAAGCTCTTGTCGGCGTAGGCGGTAATCACCACCGGCACCGGCAGGCCGGGTTCCATACCCTGGGTCTGCGCGTTGAACGCCTTGCAGAACTCCATGATGTTCAGGCCACGCTGACCCAGTGCCGGGCCCACGGGCGGGGAGGGGTTCGCTTTACCAGCCGGGATCTGCAGCTTGATAAAGCCAATAATCTTCTTGGCCATCTTTACTCCAATCCGGACCGCTGCACGTCAGGCAGTCGATCCTGTTGAGTCGTAACGCGCTGTCGCCGGCCGCCGGTGGCGGACCTGGCCTCACGCTCCTCTTGTGCCCCTTGCGGGGCGTCGCTGGTCGGACTGCCGAAGGCGGCGCGACCCTGCGAATCCTGTGACGATCAGACCTTCTCGACCTGGCCGAACTCGAGCTCGACCGGGGTGGCGCGACCGAAGATGGTCACCGAGACGCGCAGGCGCGACTTCTCGTAATTGACCTCTTCCACGTTGCCGTTGAAGTCGGTGAACGGGCCGTCCTTGACGCGCACCATTTCGCCCACCTCGAACAGCGTCTTGGGCCGCGGCTTTTCGACGCCTTCCTGCATCTGCGTCATGATCTTGTCGACTTCCTTCTGGGAAATCGGACTCGGGCGGTTACGCGCGCCGCCGACGAAGCCGGTCACCTTGCTGGTGTTCTTCACCAGATGCCACGTCTCGTCGGTCATCTCCATTTCCACGAGCACATAGCCCGGGAAGAAGCGCCGCTCGGTCACCGAACGCTGACCGCCCTTCATTTCGATCACTTCCTCGGACGGCACCAGGATGCGTCCGAACTTGTCCTGCATCTCCGCGCGCTCGATGCGTTCCTGCAAGGCGCGCTGCACGCTCTTCTCCATGCCGGAGTAAGCGTGGACCACGTACCAGCGCTTCTTCGAAGGCGGCTGCGTAGGAGTGGATTCCTGCTTTGCGTCGTCCGTCATGTCCTTTCCCTTATTTCCAGCCCAGCACGAGGGAGAAGATCACCCACTCGATCAGTTTGTCGGCAGACCACAAGAACAGCGCCATCACGACGACGAAGACGAACACCAGGCCCGTCATCTGTCCGGCTTCCTTGCGGGTCGGCCACACCACCTTGCGGACTTCCCGGTACGATTCCCTGGCGAACCCCACGAATTCCTTGCCCGGCGCGGACACCAGCGCGACGATCACGCCGAGCACGAGGCCCGCGAACAGCGCGGCGCCGCGCACGTAGGCAGGCTGCTGCGCCAGCGCGTAGAAACCGATCACGCCGGCCACCACGAGCAGCACGGCCACGCCCAGCAGCCACTTGCCACTGGAGGTGTTGACGGTTTCGACGTTGGGATTGGCCATGTTTCGCAAACGAGACTAAGCCGCGTCACGATGGATCCTCTGTGGATCCGCCCGACGCGGCTGATTGAATTGGCAGGGGCAGAGGGAATCGAACCCCCAACCTTCGGTTTTGGAGACCGACGCTCTGCCAGTTGAGCTATACCCCTAAAACAACTTTGGGGTCGGCTGGAGCCAACCCCACTGGCGGCAAACGCGGCCGGTTGGTGCCGCGTTTGCTGTCGTGACTGCTTAGTCCAGGATCTTGGCGACGACGCCGGCGCCGACGGTGCGGCCGCCTTCACGGATGGCGAAGCGCAGGCCTTCTTCCATCGCGATCGGGGCGATCAGCTTGACGGTGATCGACACGTTGTCGCCCGGCATGACCATTTCCTTGTCCTTCGGCAGCTCGATCGAGCCGGTCACGTCGGTCGTACGGAAATAGAACTGCGGACGGTAGTTGTTGAAGAACGGGGTGTGACGGCCACCTTCGTCCTTCGACAGGATGTACACCTCGCCGGTGAAGTGCGTGTGCGGCTTGATCGAACCCGGCTTGCACAGCACCTGGCCGCGCTCGACGTCTTCACGCTTGGTGCCGCGCAGCAGCAGACCGACGTTGTCGCCAGCCTGGCCCTGGTCCAGCAGCTTGCGGAACATTTCCACGCCGGTGCAGGTGGTCTTGACCGTCGGGCGGATGCCGACGATTTCGATTTCCTCGCCGACCTTGATCACGCCACGCTCGATACGGCCGGTCACCACGGTACCGCGGCCCGAGATCGAGAACACGTCTTCGACCGGCATCAGGAACGTGCCGTCCACGGCGCGCTCCGGCGTCGGGATGTAGGTGTCCAGTGCCTCGGCCAGGCGCATGATCGCCTCTTCGCCCAGGTCACCCTTGTCGCCTTCGAGCGCCAGCTTGGCCGAACCCTTGATGATCGGGGTGTCGTCGCCGGGGAACTCGTACTTCGACAGCAGCTCGCGCACTTCCATTTCCACCAGCTCGAGCAGCTCGGCGTCGTCCACCATGTCGCACTTGTTCAGGAACACGATGATGTACGGCACGCCGACCTGACGGGCCAGCAGGATGTGCTCGCGCGTCTGCGGCATCGGGCCGTCAGCGGCCGAGCACACCAGGATCGCGCCGTCCATCTGCGCAGCGCCGGTGATCATGTTCTTGACGTAGTCGGCGTGGCCCGGGCAGTCAACGTGCGCGTAGTGGCGGTTGGCCGTCTCGTACTCGACGTGCGCGGTGTTGATGGTAATACCGCGTGCCTTCTCTTCCGGCGCCGCATCGATTTCGTCGTACTTCTTCGCGGCACCGCCGAACTTCGAAGCCAGCACCGTCGCAATCGCCGCCGTCAGCGTCGTCTTGCCGTGGTCAACGTGACCAATCGTACCAACGTTCACGTGCGGCTTGGTCCGCTCGAACTTTTCCTTTGCCATTTCGCGACTCCTGTCTCGGTAGCGATATTGCCAGTGCGGTATTTGGTGCCCATGGGCAGGATCGAACTGCCGACCTCTCCCTTACCAAGGGAGTGCTCTACCACTGAGCCACATGGGCGAAACTTGATGACTGCGTTGCAGCAATCCTGCTGGAGCGGGTGAAGGGAATCGAACCCTCGTCGTAAGCTTGGAAGGCTTCTGCTCTACCATTGAGCTACACCCGCCCGGGTTACTTCACTTCACCGACATTGCCGGACTGCTGCTGCATTGCATTCTGGTGGAGAGGGTTGGATTCGAACCAACGTAGGCGTAAGCCAACAGATTTACAGTCTGCCCCCTTTAGCCACTCGGGCACCTCTCCGCAGAGAACTTGCGATTATGGTGTAATCGCCCCCGCCTGTCAAGCGCTTTCCCTCTGCTTTGCCAGGAAAACGGCTTGTTCGAACATCGGCGGAAACGGGCTGCGGCGGCCCGTGGCGAACCATCTTCGCGAACATCGGAAACGATGTCCTCTCACCCTATAGGGCCCCGCAAAACGGCCTGGAACGCGTCTACAGCAGTCGGGATATGGCGGTTGAGCTACCTGGGAGCGCGGTGGACTGGCCCGCT